>NZ_JBFBBQ010000077.1:0-41060 GCF_040682775.1 Amycolatopsis sp. NPDC051106
TCGGGGGCGGTGTGCGCGTCGCCCCCCCCCCCCGCCACATTGGGTGCGTCTGACGCACCCAATGCCACATTGGGGCGCTGGGCACTCGCGCCGTCACCAGGCGATGCGCAGCAGCGAAGGTCCGCGCACGATCACGCCGTACTCCCACTTCACGCCCTCGCGCCCGTCCGCGAACCGCAGGTCCGGGAACCGCGCCAGGATCGCCTTCAACGCTTCCTGCAGCTCGAGCCGGGCCAGCTGCGCGCCGATGCAGTGGTGCGGGCCGTGGCCGAACGCGACGTGCGGGTTCGGCTTGCGCGTCAGATCGATGCGGTCCGGGTCGGCGAACACCTCCGGGTCGCGGTTGGCCGCGTGCAGCGCCGGGAGCACCGGGTCGCCCGCGCGCACCACGACGTCGCCGAAGCGGATGTCCTCGGTGGCGTACCGGGCGAACATCGCCGCGGTGTTGATCGGCACGTACCGCAGCAGCTCCTCGATCGCCGTCGGCATCAGGTCCGGGTCCGCGCGCAGCTGGGCCAGCAGCTCGGGCTGCGTCAGCAACGTGAAGACGAAGCTGGGCAACGCCGTCGACACCGTCTCGACACCGCCGGTCAGCAACCCCGCGCCGGCGATCGAGATCAGCTCGTTCTCGGTCAGCTTGTCCCCCGCGTCGCGGGCGTAGACCAACGCGCCGAGCAGGTCGTCGGTCGGCTCCTCGCGGCGCTGGGCCACCAGCCCGGCCACGTAGTCGTCGAGCTGGTCGCCGTAGACGTCCAGCACGTCACCCTTGGCCGTGGCGTCGCTGACCAGCGCCTGGGTCCACTCGCGGAAGATCTTGTGGTCCTCCTGCGGCACGCCGAGCAGGTCGCAGATCACGGTGACCGGCAACGGCCGCGCGAGCTCTTCGACGAGGTCCGCGCTGTCGCCGTGCGCCTGCATGTCGTCGAGCAGGCGGTTGACCAGCTCCTTGACGCCGTCGCGCATCTGCTCCAGACGGCGCGCGGTGAACGCCTTGCTCACCAGGCGGCGCAGCCGGGAGTGGTCGGGCGGGTCCATCCCCATGATGCCGTCGCCCATCTGCTGGCGGCGCATCCGCGGCTGGTCGAGGCCCTGCGCGAGCTCCCGGCTGAACCGCGGATCGGTCGTCACCAGCTTGACGTCGGCGTACTTCGTCGCCAGCCAGGCCGGTTCGCCGAAGGGCATCTGCACCCGGCTCATCGGCTCTTCGCGCTGCAGGACGTGGTACTGCTCGGAAACGGAGATCTCGTGCATGTCGAACGGATACGCACGGACTGTCCGGCGTGAACTCGTCACGACTCGCCCCCAATCGCTCTCATCGGTTGTTCCAGCGCCTCGGCGTCGTAGGCGTTCTGGACGTGGGAAAGCGCCGACATCAACGTCGACGAAGTGATCCGGTCGGCGTGGTGGCGCTCCACCACGCGGTGCAGCGGCAGCGACCCGAGCTCCGACCAGCCGAGCCGGCCCGTCGCGTCGAGGTAGCTGCGTGCCTGCCCGGCGTTGTCCGGGTGCAGGCAGTACGGGACGTCGAGCAGGCCGCGCTTGAACGCGACGACGATCGCGCGGCCGAGGTCGGCGTGGCTGTTCAGCACGGCGTCGACCAGCGCATACGCCTCGCGGTAGACCTGGTTGTCGTCCTCGACGACGACCCGTCCGGTGACCGACCGCGCCACCGCACCGGCGTGGTCCAGGGCCGCGACGTTCTCCGCCACGGTCGGGATCCGGTGCGCCTCGGCGGTGGTCTTGACGATCAGCCGTTCCGACCCGGTCGTCACGGCCAGCTCGGCCGCCGTCCCGAGCAGGCCCCGCGCGCCGTCGGACGTCCGCGGGAACAGGCCCATGTAGGCGTAGATGACGACGTGCCAGGTGGCCTCGGGCAGCAGCTCGGCGCACAGCCGGCGCAGCGCGGAGACCGCCTCCTGGTCCTGCGTCATGTTCGTCTGCTGGGCGTAGCTCACCGAAATGCTGCGCACGCCCTTCCGGTAGAAGAACAGCGCCTCCAGCACGGACAGCGCCACCAGCTCGCTCGGCGGGCAGAGCTGGCCCATCATGCAGCCGCCGAACGTCTCCAGGTGCGGCCGGCCGGCCGGGTGCTCGGCGTCGAGCAGCAGGTCGCAGCAGTGCGCCCAGTTCCGCACGGACTCGTCGAGTGGGGTGCGGCTGTAGGGCAGGCAGTAGGAGACCGGGCCGCCCTCGGTGGCGTGCAGGCCGGCGGCGATCATCGCGCGGAAGATGTCCGCGGGCCGCGCCGAACCGTGGCGCACCTGCACCGGGAAGTCCGGGCCTTCGAGGCCGTCGAGCATCCCGCGCGTGACCTCGGCCGGGTGGTTGACGATCGGGTAGCCGTTGAGGGCGATCCCGTTGCGCAGCGCGTGCGCCACGGACGCGGTGTCGCAGACGCGGGTGTAGCTGTCGAGCGTGACGGTGCCGACGGTCGCGGCGGCCGCGTTCCTGGTCGCGGCCAGCCCGGCGCGCATGGCCGCCGGGTCCGCGAACCCCATGCGGGGCTGCACGACGAGTTCGCCGGCGGCGTGTCGTCGCGCGACGAACTCTTCGAAGCTCATGCCGCCTCCGCGGGAAGAAGCACGTCGGCGGGGCTCACGCCTCCACCTGGCTCGCACCGGCCGACAGCGTCGCGGCGAACCGGCGGAACGAGGCCGCGCCCTGCTGGTCGTCGAACACCGCGTCGAACCCGGCGAGCAGCAGCTGCGCGGTCTCCTCCGCGGTCAGCGCGCCGCCGACGCCGAGCTTGCCGCCGATCACCACCGGCATGGTGCGCAGCCCGGGCAAGGCCCGCAGCCGCTGGATCACCCGCAGGCCGTCCTGGTGGCCGTGGCCGTTGACGCTGCTCAGCACGAGCATCGCCGGGCGGCGGCTCAGGCACTCCGACTCCAGCAGCTCGTCGGGCACGCACGCGCCGAGGTTCACCACCTCGAAGCCGAGCTCGCCGACGAGCAGCTCGAGGTAGACCAGGTTCCACGTGTGCGAGTCCGAGGCCATGCTGCTGACGATCACCGTCCGCCGGGAGGGCCCGGTGGCGACCCCGCCGCCGTAGGCGTGCAGTTCTTCCGTCATGGGGACACCTCATAGACGCGCTGGTAGTCCAATCGCGACACCGAGACGACCTCATCGCCGCGTACCACGACCTCTGTCGGCGCGGGCCGGCCGAGGAAGCTGATCAGGCTCGCGGTGACGCCGTAGGCGCCGACGTTCGGCACGGTGACGACGTCGCCGGGAGCCAGCTCGGGCAGCTTCGCCGCCTTGGCCAGCGAGTCGCCGGGAGTACACAGTGGACCGACGAGGCTGCCGGTCGCTTCGCCGGTTTCCTCGATCCCGACGGCCGCGGGAAGCAGCCGGCCGATCCCGGACAACCCGCCGACGACGTTGATCCCCGCGTCGAGCACGACGAACCGGCTGCCGCGGCTCTCCTTGACGTTCACCACGCCGGCCAGCAGCGATCCGCAGCTGCCGGACAGGTAGCGGCCCGACTCGCAGGCCAGCTCGATCCCGCCGTCGCGCCACTCGGGCAGGTGCAGGTCGAGCAGCGTCTCGAGGCCCGCACGCAGCTTCGGGTAGTCGGTGCGCGGGCCGGGGACGGCGTACGGCGAGGAGAACCCGCCGCCGATGTCCAGGACCTCGAGGGGCAGTCCGACCTCGTCACGCAGCCGCGCGGCCGTGGTGAGCACGAACTCGTACTCACCCAGCAGGGCGTCCTCGTCCTGGGCGTTGCTCATGGTGAAGAAGTGCGCGCCGACGACGCGGGCGCCGGGCACTGTCTTGAGGGCGGGCATGATCTCGGGCAGCGTCTCGGCGTCGATGCCGAACTGCGACGGGCGGCCCATCATCCGGATGCCGGTGCCGCCGCTGCTCGCGGCGGTGTTCACGCGCAGCAGCGCGGACGCGGTGACGCCGTGCTTCTCCGCGGCGGCCCCGACGTGCTGCAGGTCGGTCAGCGACTCGACGGAGAACAGCCGGACACCGGCCGCGATCGCGTGCTCCAGCTCGGTGTCCGTCTTGCCGGGTCCGGTGTAGAGGATCCCGGCCGGGGCGAACCCCGCCTGCAGCGCGTTGGCCAGCTCACCGGTGGAGCTGATCTCCGCGCGGCAGCCGCCACTGCGCAGCTCGCGGGCGATTTCGGGGTGGGGGTTGGACTTCAGCGCGTAGAAGAGCTGGAAGCCTTCGGGCAGCAGGCCGAAGAGCTGGTCGCGTGACTCGGCGACGACGTCGAGGTCGTAGACGTAGGTGGGCGTGCCGAACTTTCCGGCGAGATCACGGCTCATCGGCGAGCACCTTCCACGAGCAGGGCGAGTTCCTTCGTGGCGTTCTTGCCGTGCGCCGTGAGCGGGAACTCCTCGACGACGTGGCACAGGGACGGGACCTTCTGCGGCTCCAGCCGTTTGGCGAGTTCGCGCAGCACCGTCGTGGGCGCCAGGTCGGTCTCGACGCAGAGGGCCAGGTCCCGCGTGTCGCTCGGCGGGATCGCGCCCGCCGCGCGGACGCCGGGGATGTCCATCGCGGCGGCTTCGATCTCCAAAGTGGACATCCGGATGCCCTTGCGCTTGAACATGTCGTCGCGGCGGCCCTCGAAGTAGAGGTAGCCGTCGGCGTCGAGGCGGCCGTAGTCGCCGGTGTGCAGGCGCAGCTCGCCGGTGGTCTCGTCGCGGCGGAAGGCGTGGGCGGAGATCTCGGGGGCCCGCCAGTAGCCGGGCATGACGTGCGGCCCGGCGGCGACGATCTCGCCGATGTCCCCGGCCGGCAGCTCGGTCCCGTCGGCGGCGAGGATCAGCACGGACGTGCCCGGCAGCGGCAGCCCGGAGGAACCGGGGCGCTCGGTGTCCTCTTCCGGGGGCATGATCGTGATCCGCTTGCACTCGGTCTGGCCGAACTGGCGGACGACCTTCGCGCCGGGGAACGCTTCCCGCAGCTGGGCGATGGTGGCGTCGGGCAGGGCGGCGCCGGTGTTGGTGAACAGCCGCACCGGCGCGGCCGGCTCGGTGTCGCGCGCGGCGAGCGTGGCGATCATGGTGGCGAGCGACGGGACGATCGGCACGACGGTCGCGCCGACCTCGCGCATCCGCTGCAGCAGCCGCAGGTCCGACTCGGCGTCGGCGAGGACGATCTCGCTGCGGCCGAGCGTGGCCAGCAGTACCTTGTAGAGGCCGTAGTCCCAGGACATCGGGAACCGGCAGAACACGACGTCGTCCTGGCGGTAGCCGAGGACTTCCTGGATCGCGCCGGTGGCGAAGGTGACCTGGCGGTGCGGGCCGATCACGCCCTTCGGCGCGGCGGTGCTGCCGGAGGTGTAGACGAGGACGGCGATGTCGTCCTCGCTCACCTCGGCCGCTTCCGCGCGTTGTCCGTGGGCTTCCTCGACCTCGGTCCACAACGGACCGAACTCCTCGGGGGTGAGCACCAGCACGGGTTCGGCGTTGGCCACGACGGAGTCGAAGTGGAACCGCTTCATCGCCGGGTTGATCGGCACGAACACGGCCCCGCGGCGCGAAGTGCCGTAGAAGAGGGCGACGAGCGCGCGATCGGTGGGCAGCTGCACGACGACGCGGTCGCCGTGCCCCACCCCGCGGCGCGCGAGCACCACGGCGACGGCGTGGCTCCACGCGTCGAGTTCCGCGTAGGTCCAGGCACCGGCGCGGTCGCGGACCGCGGACGCCCCGGCCGCGTCGGCCACCGCGGCGTCGAGCAGAGAATGGACCAAGGAATCGTTCACGACTGCCACTCCGTAAGGACTCGAAGGATCACCGTGCCGGCGTGGAAGACACACACCTGGAGACGCTTCGAAAAGCTAGCCGTGCCGACCTGCGGATCCCCACCCCTAACGGCCCCTAAGCCCGGCCGGGCGGGGTGCGCGCGAAAGCCGTGAAGGCCTCCTTACCGGCTCTCATGGCCGATGAGGAGGCCTTCACGGCTTGGGGTTCAGGCGGGAACGGGAGCCAGGAAGTCGGCCGCGCGGGCGGCCAGGGTCTTGCGGTCGATCTTGCGGTTCGAGTTCAGCGGGAACTCCTCCACGTGCCGGTAGTGGCGCGGGATGACGCCCTCCGGCAGCACCTCCCGCAACGCGCGGACCAGCTCCAGCACCGGCCGTTCGCCGCCCGTGTAGAACACGAACAGCTCGGTCCCCGCGTCGCCCGCGACGCCCAGCACCACCGCGTCCTGGACACCGCAGTCGCGTAGCGCGTGCTCGACCTCCGTCAGCTCGACGCGCCAGCCCAGCACCTGCACCTGGGAATCCAGCCGGCCGAGATACGCCAGGCCGTCGGCAAGGCGGCGGCAGCGGTCGCCCGTGCGGTAGAAGCGCTTGCCGTCGCGGTCCAGGAACCGGCCCTGCTCGTCGGCCGGATCCAGGTAGCCCGGGGTCATCTGCGGCCCCGCGATGCACAGTTCGCCCTCGTCGGGGTCGTCACCCAGCAGCACGTAGTCGTGACCCGCGTGCACCTCGCCGATCGGCACCACACCGTTCACCGCGATCTCCGGGGTCGTGACGTCGTCCCAGCGGTACCCCGAAACCGTCACCGTCAGCTCGGTGGGGCCGTACAGGTTCTCCACGATCGACGACGACGCCGCGGCGCGCCAGTCGGCCGTGTCGCGGACCGTCAGGGCCTCGCCCGCGAAGAAGCTCCACCGCAGCCCGGGCAGCGCACCCGGGGTCAGCCCGCCGGTGCGGCGGACAAGGTCGATCGCGCTCGGCGTGGAGAACCACACCGTGAGGCCGCGCTCAGCCGCGAACCGCGGCAGGTTCCGGTACGCCCCGCCCGGCAGGACCACCGCCGGCGCGCCGGCGCCCCACGCGCAGAACAGGTCGAACATCGCGCAGTCGAAGTTCAGGTCGAACGTCTGTGAGAAGACGTCGTCCGGGGTGAAGTCGTAGCGGGCGTCCAGCAGGCCGAAGTAGTGGTCAAGCGCCGCCCGCCCGATCCGCACGCCCTTGGGACGCCCGGTCGAGCCCGAGGTAAACAGCACGTACGCGGTCTCCGACACCGGAGCCAGCGGCGCCGACAACGCCTGCGACGCCCGCGGCTCGCCGAGCACCGGGACTCCCTCGGGAGCCACCGCGCGGCCTCGCTCGTCCGCCACGATGACGTCGATCCCGGCGGCCTCGACCATCTGGGCGGTCCGCGCGGCCGGGAAGTCCGGGCGCAGCGGGACGATGGTCGCGCCGGCGTACAGCCCGGCCAGGATCCCCGCGTACGCCGTGACCCCCTTGCCGGCGAGGACCCCTACGGTGCGGGCGCCGGTCTCGGCCAGCGCGCCGCCCCAGAGCAGTGCCAGCTCGTGCAGCCGGTCGTAGGTGAGTGCCTGGTCACCGACGTGGACGGCCACGCCACCACCGGAGCGTTCGAGACCGCGCAGGAACCGTGCCTGCGGCCCGCCGGTAAGACTCGTTTCCATCGTCGTCCTCCACTTGATGACTGTGTCGTCGTTTGCCAATCCGGCCACAGTGACGGCCGAAGACTTTCGCGGCAACGGTCGCCTGCCGCTCAGGGGTCGGCCTGCTTTTTGGCCGGATTGGCAAATAGGGGTGCCGATGCGTCGATCCGGGAGGGTGACGCGCGGTAGAGTCCAAAACCGAACCGGGCGGTCGGTTTCCTCTCGGTAGATCCCAACCTAGCGATCCGGAGTAGCCATGTGGGACAGCACTTTCGACGAGACGCTGCGCTCGTACCTCCCCTTCCTGCCCGCCGAGGAGGCGTTGACCGCCGAGACGCCGCTGCGGGAGTACGGGCTGGACTCGCTCGCCACCGTGGAGCTGCTCTCCGTGCTGGAGCAGAGCTACAACGTGCGGTTCGAGGACGACGCCCTGAACCTGGAGACGTTCGAGAACCCCGGCCGGCTGTGGACCACGCTGGCCGCCCTGCAGCCCGCTAGCTGACGCGCGAGGGTCCTGCGCCCCGGCGGCGGGGCTGCAGGGCCATGCGCGGGTTGACCGTGACGACCTCGAAGCGGCTGGTGGTGACGCGGACGCGCCCGAACAGCGTGTCCGGTCCCGCGACCCACAGCTTGCGCACGCCGTTGTCCGCCAGCGTGTGCACGACGTCCGGCCAGCGCAGCGGTTTGACGATGCTGTCGAGCAGCATCGTGCGCACCTGCTCGCCACTGCGCAGGATCTCGCCGTCCTGGTCGGCGACGATCGGCAGCAGCGGGTCGTGGAAGTCGAGACCGCCGAGCACCTCGTCCTCCGCCTTGCGGCGCAGCGCGCCGAACGCACGCGAGTGCAACGGCGGCCGCATCGTGTAGAGGGAGAGCCCGCCCATGCTCCGGACCGTCTGCTTGAGCCAGTCGAGGTTCCGTTCGCGCAGCGAGACCATGTAGAAGTCATGGTCGATGTAGCACGAGATGTCGAACCACTCCCCCTTGTCCTCCAGCTGCGACAGGGCGTCCGTCAGCTTTTCCTCCGGGGTGCGGACGAACGAGTGCGTCACGACGTCGGTGTACTCGGTCGCGAAGAACTCGGTGAGGCAGCGGGCGAGCTCCGCCGTCATCCACACCGCGTCCGGGAAGGTCAGCGACCCGGCGTACACGCTGGCCGGTTTCTCCCCGAAGCTCGGGCCGGCGCAGTAGTCCGGGCTCATCCCCTGCTCCTCCTCGGCCCACTGGGCCAGAGCGACGCAGGTGAGCATGAACCCGACCTGGGCGTAGGCCGAGTAGTCGCCCTCGGTCTCGCGGAAGCGGTCGACCAGCGAATAGCCGAGCCGGTCGTTCGCCTGGGAGATCAGCTTGCGGGCGAAGGGGTTGATGAGCAGGAACTTGCCGAAGTCGGCGAAGCGGCACGGGCTCATCCCGGGGAAGACGACCGCCGATCCCGGCCGGGTGGCCTCATCCATGGCTGGCGACCTCTCGTTCGGCGACCCGGCTCGCGGGTGCGGTGGGGTGGATGTCCCGCAGGAAACCCAGCAGGACTTCGCGGAACCGTTCGGGCTCCTCGAGGTGCGGGACGTGGCTGGAGTCTTCGAAGACCTCCCAGCGCACGTCGTGGATCCGGTCGAAGAACGGCTGGACCGTGACAGGGGTGGCTTCGTCGTGCCGCCCGGACACGAGCAGCGTCGGCACCTCGATGTCGTCGAGGTACTCGATGACCGAGTAGTCCTTGAGCGTGCCGGTGACGGTGAACTCGCTCGGGCCGTTCATGGTGGCGTAGACGGTGTTGTCGTCGGCCATTTCCATGAACGACGCCAGGTAGTCGGCCGGCCACGGCAGCACGCGGCAGACGTGCCGGTCGTAGAACGCGCGCATCAGCTCGAAGTACTCCGGCGCGCCGGTGGTGCCGGCGGCTTCGTGCGCCCGCAGCTGGTCGTCGACACCCGGCGGGAGCTGGGCGCGCAGCACGTCCATCTCCTGGCGCCACAGCGGGTACGACGCCGGCGAGTCGGCGATCACCAGGCCGCGCAGGCCGTCCGGGCGCTGCGCGGCGTGCCGCGCGACGACCAGGCCGCCCCAGGACTGTCCGAAGAGGACGTAGTTGTCCTCGATGCCCAGGTGCTGCACCAGGTTGTCCAGCTCGTCACCGAACAGCTCCGGCGTCCAGAACTCCGGGTCCTGGCCCGGCAGCCGGGTCGAACCGCCGCTGCCCAGCTGGTCGTAGTGCACGATCGGGAACCCGTGCTCGGCGAGCGAGCAGAGGTTCAGCAGGTAGTCGTGCGTGCTCCCCGGCCCGCCGTGCACCACGACGACGGCGGGCAGCTCGCCCCCGGCGGTGCCGGTGACCCGGTACCAGGTGCGGTACCCGCCGAAGGGCACCCAGCCCTTCGCGATCGGTGCCACGGCCATGCTCATCACCTCTTCGTTTCCCTCACCCGGCGCACACGGCCGGACCCACGTTCATGTCTAGCCGTCGCGGCCCCGGCGGAACCAGCCCCTAAGGGGCGTCTAAAGCCGTTCTAAGTCTGCTCGACCTGCCTAGCGCACGACGGTCCGCCGTGGAAGGAATCCGCGCCGGAACAGGGGTTCGCGACCCCTACCGCCGCGTTGCCGGGTCGGCCCGGCGGCGCGCCGGCACTACCGTTTCCCTTGTAGCGGTGTTTCGCCCCCGAGCTCGGAGAGTGCGTCGATGCGCGTCATGATGATGGTGTTCCCGACGAGGACGCACGTCTACAGCATGGCCCCGGTGGGCTGGGCGCTCGCCGCGGCCGGGCACGAGGTGCGCTTCGTCGGCCAGTGCAACCCGCGCGAGGTGGCGTCGTTCGCCGAAACCGGCCTCGACGCGATGTGGTTCGGCGACGAGCTCGACATCGCCCGCCACCGGCAGCTGCAGATGGACGGCGACAACGCCATGCAGGGCGGCTTCCGCATCTCCGAGAGCCGGCCGGAGCGCTACACCGAGGAGTACGTCCGCACGGTTTACGAGCACTGGGTCGAGGTCTTCCGCTGGACCACCCCGGATTCGCTGCTCGACGAGCTGGTGCGCTTCGCGAAGGGCTGGCAGCCCGACCTCGTCGTCTGGGACCCGATGATCTACGCCGCTCCGATCGTCGCGCACGCCCTCGGCGTCCCGCACCTGCGGATGATGTACGCCGCCGACCAGACCGCGCGGATCGCCGCGCAGTACCGGGACCTGCGCGCGAACCACCCCGAGAACGCTGCAGTCACGACGCCGGATCCCTTCGTCGAATGGATGTCCGCCGCCGTGGGCCGGTTCGGCGCCTCCTACGACGAATCCCTGCGCCACGGTGTCAAGACCCTCGACTGCCACCCGTCCTACCTGCGCTACGACGGCGTCGACGTCGACTACGTGCCGGCGCGGTTCGTGCCGCAGAACAAGCCGATGGCCATCCCCCGGTGGGTGCTGGAAAAGCCGGAGCGCCGGCGGGTCATGCTGACGCTGGGCATCTCGAACCGGCAGGTGCTCGGCGTCGAGGAGACGTCGGTGGCCGACCTGCTCGACGGCCTCGCGGACCTCGACGTCGAGGTGATCGCGACGCTCAACGCGACCCAGCTCGCGTCGGTGAAAAAGATCCCGGACAACGTGCGCGCGGTGGACTTCGTGCCGATGAACGAGCTCCTCGCGAGCTGCTCGGCCATCATCCACCAGGGCGGCGGCGCGACGATCGGCAACGCGGTCGTCAACGGCGTCCCGCAGCTGGTCATCCCGGGCACCACCTGGAGCGAGCGGGTCTCGGCGGTCGCCCAGGAGAAACGCGGCAACGGCCTGGTGCTCGACCTCGAGGACGTCACGCCGCAGTCCGTCCGGAGTGGACTGAACCGGCTGCTGGAGGAACCGTCCTTCCGCGACTGCGCGCTCGAGGTCCGCGACGAGATGCTGGCCACGCCGACGCTGGACGACCTCGTACCGGAGCTGGAACGGATCGCGCGATGGCAGTGACATCTGGGGCTCCGCCCCAGGTCAGGGGCTCCGCCACCCGAACCCCCGAAAAGATGACAGTGACCGCCCGGCCGAAGGTGGTGCGCACCATCGGGTTCCTGATCGGGAGCCTGCCGCTGCGGATCGCCGCCTTCGTGGTCGTCCTGGTCACCATGCTGCTCGGCATCGCCACCACCATGCTGTGGGTCGGCATCCCGATCCTCATCACCGCCACCTCGCTCGTCCAGAGCTTCGCCCGCCTGGAACGCCGCTGGGTCCACACGATGCTCGGCGTCGACGTGCCGCCGCCGCGGCGCCGGGAACACGGGCCGGGGCTGCTGCAGACGTGGCAGGTCCGGCTGGTGGACCAGGCCACCTGGCGCGAGGTGAACTACGTGCTGCTCGCGTTCCCGCTGGGCATCGTGGAGTTCGTCGCCGGGATCGTGTCGGTCGCCGTGCCGCCGTTCGGGATCTTCGTCGCGCCGCGGATCGGCGCCCTGCACGCCGCG
The DNA here is from genome assembly GCF_040682775.1 of Amycolatopsis sp. NPDC051106. Lineage (NCBI taxonomy): Bacteria > Bacillati > Actinomycetota > Actinomycetes > Pseudonocardiales > Pseudonocardiaceae > Amycolatopsis > Amycolatopsis sp. NPDC051106. The sequence goes on from NZ_JBFBBQ010000077.1 coordinate 11,818, forward strand.
CTGACGGCGTCGATGCTCGGACCGGGCCGCACGGCGCAGCTGGAGGCCCGCACCCGGCAGCTGAGCGACTCGCGCGCCCGCGGCGTCGACGCCGTGGAAGCCGAGCGGCGGCGCATCGAACGCGACCTGCACGACGGCGCCCAGCAGCGGCTGGTGTCCGTCGCGATGAGCCTGGGCCGGGCCCAGCTGAAGCTGGACCTGGATGACCCGGCGGCCGTGCGCGAGCTGATCGGCGCCGCGCACGCGGACGCCAAGCTCGCGGTGTCCGAGCTGCGCGACCTCGCCCGCGGGATCTACCCGCCGGTGCTGCAGGACCGCGGCCTGGACGCGGCGCTGTCCTCGCTCACCGCGCGGATGCCGATCCCGGTCGACGTCGAGGTGACCGTCGACCCGCGCCCGCCCGCGCCGGTGGAGACCACGACGTACTTCATCGTCAGCGAGACGCTGACCAACATCGCCAAGCACGCCGGCGCCGACCGCGCGTCGGTGCGCGTGACCCGTGACGACGAGACCGTGGTCGTCGAGATCCTCGACAACGGTCACGGCGGCGCTTCCGTCCGTCCCGGCGGCGGCCTGGCCGGCCTCGCCGACCGGGCCGCGACCATCGACGGCGTGCTCACCGTGGTCAGCCCGGTGGGCGGGCCGACCGTGGTGCGCGCCGACCTGCCCGTCCGCTGGTGAACCCCCGGGAGTGCGCAATGCGTGTCGTCATCGCCGAAGACTCGGTCCTGCTGCGGGCCGGCGTGCAGAGCCTGCTCGCCGACGTCGGCATCGAGACGGTGGCCGCGGTGGACAACGGCGACGACCTGCTCGTCGCCGTCCGCGAACACCGGCCGGACCTGGTCATCGCCGACGTCCGGATGCCCCCGACGTTCACCGACGAGGGCCTGCGCGCCGCCATCGCGGCCCGTAAGGAGGTCCCCGGCCTGCCGGTGCTGGTGGTCTCGCAGTACGTCGAGGGCAGCTACGCGGTCGACCTGATCGCCGAGGGCACCGCCGGCGTCGGCTACCTGCTGAAGGAACGCGTCGCCGACGTCGCCGACTTCCTCGAGGCGGTCCGGCGCGTGGCCGGCGGCGGCTCGGCGATCGACCCCGACGTCGTCGCCCAGATGCTCTCGCGCAACCGCGACCCGCTCGAACGCCTGACGGCTCGCGAGATGGAGGTCCTCGGGCTGATGGCGCAGGGCCTGTCGAACGCGGCCATCGCGAAGGACCTGGTCGTGACCCAGGGGGCGGTGGAGAACCACATCAGCAACATCTTCGCGAAGCTCGGCCTGGAAGCCAGCCGCGACCAGAACCGCCGCATCCGCGCGGTCCTGACCTATTTGGACAGTACGACCGTCCGGAGCTGATCAGCGGCGCCAGCTCGTCGCCGGCTGGAAGCGCGGCAGGCGGCGCGGGCGCGGGGCCGGCGCTTCGGGTTCGGCCGGCTTCGGGGCGCCGACCGCGGCCAGGACCGCGACCAGCGCCGCCAGTTCGGTCTCGTCGGGCGCGCCGCGCAGGAACCGCACCACCGGTTCGCCCATCAGACCGGCGGGTTCCCGTGCTTGCGCGCCGGAAGGTCGGCGTGCTTGGTGCGGAGCATCGCGAGCGAACGGATCAGCAGCTCGCGCGTCTCCCCCGGCTCGATCACGTCGTCCACGAGACCGCGCTCGGCCGCGTAGTACGGGTGCATCAGCTCGGAGCGGTACTCCTTGATCTTCAGCGCCCGTACGGCGTCCGGGTCGTCGGCCGCCTTGATCTCGCGGCGGAAGATCACGTTCGCGGCGCCCTCGGCACCCATCACGGCGATCTCGTTCGTCGGCCACGCCAGCGAGACGTCGGTGCCGATCGACCGCGAGTCCATCACGATGTACGCCCCGCCGTACGCCTTGCGCAGGATCACCTGCACCCGCGGCACGGTGGCGTTGCAGTAGGCGTAGAGCAGCTTCGCGCCGTGCCGGATGATCCCGCCGTGTTCCTGGTCGACGCCGGGCAGGAACCCGGGGACGTCCACCAGCGTGACGAGCGGGATGTTGAACGCGTCGCAGGTCTGCACGAACCGGGCGGCCTTCTCGCTCGCCTCGATGTCGAGCACCCCGGCGAGGACGGCGGGCTGGTTCGCGACGATGCCGACGACGTGGCCGTCCAGCCGGGCGAGCGCGCACACGACGTTGGCCGCCCAGCCGGCGTGCACCTGCAGGAACTCGCCGTCGTCGACGATCTCCGCGATGACGTCGCAGATGTCGTAGGCGCGGGCCGGGTCGGTGGGCACGACGTCGAGCAGCCGGTCGGTGCGGCGATCGGGCGCGTCGGCGGCCGGCACGTGCGGCGGCGTCTCGTTGTTGTTGGCCGGCAGCAGGGAAAGCAGGTACCGGACGTCGGCGAGGCAGCTCACCTCGTCGTCGTAGGCGAACGCGGCGACGCCGGAGGTCTCGGCGTGCACGTCGGCGCCGCCGAGGCCGTTCTGCGTGATCTCCTCGCCGGTCACCGCCTGCACGACGTCGGGTCCGGTGATGAACATCTGCGAGGTCTCGCGGATCATGAACACGAAGTCGGTCAGCGCGGGCGAGTACGCCGCGCCGCCCGCGCAGGGGCCGAGCATCACGGAGATCTGCGGGATGACCCCGGAACAGCGGGTGTTGCGCCGGAAGATGCCGCCGTAGCCGGCGAGCGCCGTGACGCCCTCCTGGATCCGGGCGCCGGCGCCGTCGTTGAGCGACACCAGCGGCGCGCCCGCGGCCTCGGCGAGGTCCATCACCTTGTGGATCTTCTGCGCGTGCGCCTCGCCGAGCGCGCCGCCGAAGACGCGGAAGTCGTGGGCGTAGACGAAGACCGTCCGGCCGTCGACGGTGCCCCAGCCGCAGACGACGCCGTCGGAGTGCGGGCGGCGCTGCTCGAGGCCGAAGCCGGTGGCCCGGTGCCGGCGCAGGGCTTCGAGCTCGGTGAACGAGCCCGGGTCGAGGAGCAGCTCGATCCGTTCGTGCGCGGTCAGCTTGCCGCGCTCGTGCTGGCGGACGGTGGCGGCGTCGTCGGGCCCGCGGCGCGCCGCTTCCTTGATCTCGCGCAGTTCGTCGAGCCGGTTGGCGAACGTTGTCTCAGACACGGACGCCTCCCAGTTCGTCGGCCAGCCGCCGGAGGATGACGCCCTGGTGGCGGGTGAGGAAGAAGTGGCCACCGGACAGCTCGACCAGCTCGAAGCCGCCGGCGGTGTGGTCTGCCCAGGACGCGACCTCGTCGACGGTGGCCATCGGGTCGTCGGTACCGGTGAAGGCCACGATCGGCGCGGTCAGCGGGTCGCCCGGGGTGTACCGGTAGGTCTCGACGGCCCGGTAGTCGTTGCGCACGACCGGCAGGATCATGCGGACGACGTCGTCGTCGCCGAGCAGGTCCGCCTCGGTGCCGCTGAGCCGCCGCAGTTCGGCGATGACGCCGTCATCGGTCCGGGTGTGCACGCTCTCGTCGCGGGTTCGCGAGGGAGCACGCCGCCCGGAGACGAACAGCGCGGCGACGTCTTGGCCGGCCCGCTCGAGCCGCCGGGCGGTCTCGTAGGCGACCATGGCGCCCATGCTGTGCCCGAACAGCGCGAGCGGCCGGTCGGTGTGGTTCCGCAGCAGGTCCGCAACCCGCTCGGCCATGGCGTCGATGCTGGTCAGGAAGGGTTCGTGCCGCCGGTCCTGCCGCCCGGGATACTGGACGGCGAGCACCTCGACGTCCGGGGCGAGCGCCTTGGCGACGGGGAAGTAGAAAGGTGCCGACCCACCGGCGTGCGGCAGGCAGACGAGCCGCGCTTTCGCCTCGGGTGACGCGGCGAACCGGCGGAACCAGCTGTCCTCGGCGTGGCCGGCGTAGTCAACGGGGGCGACCATGTCGTCCACCGCCCTTCGGTGTCGGAGGCTCCTCCCGGCCAAGCTAGCCAGCGGAAGAGAAGGCCGACGACCCCTAAGTCCCCCTAACGCGACGGGTAGCGTCGGCCGATCCGGGTACCCGCCCGCGTATGCGGGTGAGCTGGAGCGGAGCCGACCGGGCGGGCTGGCAGGTGCTGGACGTCACCGGCACCGACCGGCCCGGCCTGACCGCGGCCCGCCGCTGGGCCGAGGTCAAGCTGGGCACGCTCCGCGAGACGGACCTGATCGACACGCTGATCATCGTCGGAGAGCTGCTGGAAAACGCTTACCTCCACAGCGGAGGACCGAAGCAGCTGCGCATCCACCACGCGCACGACCCGTGCGAGGTGACGGTGGCGGTGGCCGACACCGGGGGCGGCGAACCGAAGCTGCGAGTGCCTGATCACGGGGGCGGGCGGGGGTTGCTGCTGGTGGACCAGCTTTGCCTGGCCTGGGGGGTCAGCCTGCATGACGACGGGAAGCTGGTTTGGGCTCGGATGGAGTGCGCGGACGATTAGCCCGCTGTTGCCGCTTCGGAACCCTTTGGAGTCGCGCGAACCAGCCTCGACCCGGCCGGACGGGTCGGGCTTGCAGGCCGGACACCTGCCGGGCGCGGATGTCGTTGATTGACCAGACTGCCGGCGACTGGCTTTGTCGTCTCCGGGGCGTGGGTGTAGGCCCGTAGCCGGTTGGCTGCGGGCCTTTCCCGTTGTTCACGCCGCGAATGGCAGTGGTTGGTGGAGGTTGTTGCGCCGGGGTTTTCGGCGTTTGTCCAGGATGCCGGGGGCAGGAACTCCGGTAGACCGTCGGTGGCGATGCGGACTTGCCAACCCGAGCGGTGGAGGAGCCGGTGGTGGTGGGCGCACAGGAGGACCAGGTTGCCCAGCTCGGTCGGGCCGCCATCAGCCCAGTGCCGGACGTGGTGCCCCTGGCAGTGTCGGGGTGGGCGATGACAGCCCGGGAAGGCGCAGCCGCGGTCGCGCAGGTAGAGCGCGCGGCGGAGTGGGGTGGAGACAAGGCGGTGGCGGCGGCCCAGGTCGAGGGGCTCGCTCTTGGCGCCGAGGACTACGGGGATGAGTGTGCAGTCGCAGGCGTGGATTCGGGCTTCGGCCGCGGACATGGTGCCGAAGTCGCCGAGGGTGGCTCGGCCGACGCTGACCTTCGGTGTGGTGTCGAGGCTGGCTTGACCGGCGGCGGGCGTAAGGGCGGTTCCGGCGTCGCCGAGCATGGCCTGGCCGATGCTCGACTTCAGGTCCGCCAACGACACCGCCACCATCACGTGGGCTCGCTCACCGGCCTGCATCGGCAGGGCCGGGGAGTTGTAAGCCAGGTCGATCGCGTCGGAGAAGGCGTCGCCGTAGCGTTCCAACGGCGAGCGTAAGTCCGGGCCCTCGTCGGTGCTGTGGCGTTGCGCCAGAGAGTCGAACAGGGCGCTGGCTCGGGCGCCGGTCTCGTCGTCGAAACGGCCGTTCAGCTCCCAGAACCCGGTTCTCTTGCGACGCAACGACAACTCGCGACTCGGCGTGGCCGGTTCGGTCTCGTCGGGTGCAGCGCCATCAGGGTCGAGGTGGGCGAGGATGCGTGCGCCGAGGGCGGCGACTTGTTTGTGTCCGGCGTTGGAGGCGAACGTGAGCAGGTGCTGCTCGGCGCCGTCGCGGTGCTCGGGCGGGATCTGGGTCATCACCCCGACGATCGTGTCGATCATCGGGTTGCTCAACCGACCCTCCGACGCGGCAGCGCCGGTGGCGGGAGCGATAGCGGGAATGGAAGTGCCATCGAGGGTGCGGCTCGGGGTGAGGGCGCGAGCTCGCTTGACCACGGTCTCGGCAGCAGCCTTGGGAACGTCGGCGAGATGCTCGAAGAGCCGTGCAACAGAACGGTATCCGAAGAGTTCCATGACTCCGCGCGACTCGATTTCCGCGAGCAGAGTACCGATTTCGGCCTCGGCAGACCGCACGACGGTGAGCAGCGCGGAGACACGATCGGCCAAGGCCACCGCGTCCGCTTGCCACACCGTTTCCCGGTCCATACAACAAGATTACCGAAGATCGAACGCATGTCATCACTCGATCAGGTGCGAACAAAGACCTCGGCAGGGACACCACTGCGTGGGGAATCGGCGCTCCGGCACCGAGCACCAAGCAACCACACGAAGCGCCGATTTCCCACGCCCCGGCGAAGCCGCATCTTCGAAACTGCGGGCAAGAACCCCGATAACGCAAGTGAACAACCTCAAGACAACCGAGGCACCAAGTTCAACCAAGCCAAAGCTTCCTCGACACTCCAATGCACCGGAAGCAACGACGCCAACCCGAGCACAGCGATCGGCCGAAGCAAAGCCCGGCACCGGCCCGCCACGGCGAACGGCACCCCGGCCGACGCGGTGTCCAAAAGGATCGTCAGCACACGAGCACTGCAGAACGTCACCGCCGACGCGTCGAAAACCAGTGCGGGAGACGACCGCCGGACCTCGAGCAGGGCGGCCATCCGGCCCGTGACCGCGAGGTCGAGGTCGCCGGCCGCGGTGACGACGGTCGCTTCCGCCGTCGTGGTCACTTCGAAGGTCGGGCAGGTGCGGGGAGCGGGGATGAGCATCGCGAGGGCCTCCCTGGCGAAGACGCGTGAGACCGGTCCGGCCGCACAGCAGCCCGGGTGGGGCTGCGTAATCGAGGCACGACGGCTGCAGGTTGAACCGCTGACTCGCACCCTACAACCGATGCACAAACGATGCACGGCGGAACCGAGCCGGCGTCGTTCCCAGCTCGGCCCGGAACGCGCGGGTGAACGCCGATTCCGACTGGTAGCCGACCCGGTTGGCGACAAAAGCCACCGTCGCCTCGGACGTGGACAGGAGCTGGGCCGCCGTCATCATCCGGGCCCAGGTGAGGAACGCCCCCACCGTCATCCCCGTCTCCCGGACGAACCGTCGCAGGAACGTCGCGCGGGACATCGCCACCTGACGGCTGAGCCGCTCGATCGTCCAGTCCGCCCCGGGCTCCTCCAGGACACTGGACACCGCCGACGCGATCCCCGGGTCGGCCACCGCCGTCCACAGCGCGTCCGCCGTGGCCGCGCCCCGGGCCGTCCGCAGCACCATCGCCAGCAGCACCGTGCTCAGCGCCGAGAGGATCGCCGCCGTTCCGGAGCCCTCGCGAAGAGCCTCACCGCGCATCAGGAAACTCAGCCCACGCAGGACCTCGTCCGTCTCGGGGGACTGCCCGAACGACACGTGGATCGCGCCGGGCAGGCTCCGGAACAGCAGCGCGCCCGCCCCCGCGTTGACGGTGAAGTGGCCGCAGAACAGGTCGATGACCGGGTCACCGCCCCGCTCACTGCGCTTGGTGGCGAACGCCGCACCCTCGGTCTCGACAGTGCCGCGCGGCCGGCCCGGCCCGGCGGTGACGACCCGGTGCCCGGCGCCGCTCGGGATCAGCACGACGTCGCCGGGGCGCAGGTCGAACACCGCGCGGCCGACGTGCAGCCGGCACTCCCCCTCGAGCAGGACGTGGAACGGCACCGTCAGCGCCCGGGACCGCGGAACGTCCATCCGCGTACCCGCCCCAAGCAGGCAGTGCTTTTCGAGCACCGCCTCCAGGCCGGCCCCGCGAAGCAAGCGGCTGACAGTGTCCATGGTGATACTTTCGAGCAGAAAACTGATACTGGCAAGCCTGTTCGTATCACCAGCACGATCGCACACTCGACCGCATGGAAAAGCTCACCGCGGACGTCCTGGTCATCGGCTTCGGCAAGGGCGGGAAGACCGCCGCCCACGCGCTCAGCGACGCGGGCAAGCGCGTCGTCCTCGTCGAACAGTCCGAGAACATGTACGGCGGCACCTGCCCGAACGTCGGCTGCGTGCCGACCAAGATGCTCGTCCACTATTCGAACGGCCGCCGCCTCGAGGACGACGCGCAGGAGTTCTTCGCCCACTCCATCGCCGGTGTCCGCGCCCTCACCAGCGCCTTCCGCGCGGGCAACTTCGCCTCGCTCGACGGCAAGGACACCGCGACCGTCATCACCGGCACCGCCCGGTTCGCCGACCCGCACACCGTCACCGTCGGCGAAGGCGACGACCGCATCACCGTCACCGCGCCGACGATCATCCTCAGCACCGGCTCCGCGCCGGTCATCGCACCGATCCCGGGCCTGGCCACCAGCAAGCACCTGGTCAGCAGCACCGAGCTCACGCGGGCGGCGACCCTGCCGGAACGCCTGATCGTCGTCGGCGGCGGCTACCTCGGGCTCGAGTTCGCGTCGATCTACCGGCACTTCGGCACGCACGTCACCGTCCTCGAAGGCGCGGACCGGCTGCTGCCCCGCGAGGACGAGGACATCGCCGACACGGCGAGGGAAATCCTCGAGGGTGACGGCATCGAGATCATCACCGGCGCGAAGATCACGAAGGTCGAAGACAGCGGCGCCGTCGCGAAGGTCATTTATGAGAAGGGCGGCGAGACGCACGAGGTAGAAGCGAGCGCTGTCCTTCCGGCCACCGGCCGCCGTCCGGTCACCGACGGCCTGCGGCTCGACGCGGCCGGCGTCCGGACCACCCCGCACGGCGCCGTCGAGGTCGACGAGTACCTGCGCACGAGCCAGCCGCACATCTACGCCGTCGGCGACGTCAACGGCGGCCCGCAGTTCACCTACGTGGCCCTCGACGACGCCCGGATCGTGCTGGACCAGCTGCTCGGCGAGGGCAAGCGCACCACGGCCGACCGGGTCGCCGTGCCGCACACGCTCTTCATCACCCCGCCGCTCGCGACGGTCGGCCTGACCGAGCGCGAAGCCCGCGACCAGGGCCTGAACATCAAGGTGGCGCGCGAAAAGGTCGCCGACATCGTCGCCATGCCCCGCGCCTACACGGTCGAGGAGACGCGCGGAGTCATGAAGTTCCTCATCGACGCCGACACCGACCTGATCCTCGGCGCCGCGTTGCTCAGCATCGACGCGCAGGAGGTCATCAACACCGTCGCGCTGGCCATCCGCCAGCACGTCACCGCGACCGAGCTGCGCACCGCGATCTACACGCACCCGAGCTCGACCGAAGCCTTCAACGAGGTCCTCGGCAAGGTGGTCGGCGGGTAGAACCCACACCCGCGGCCGCGTCCGGTGGGGACTTTCCCCATGGCCAGACGGGCGCCGCGGCCCTAGCGTGGGAACCCGGTGACGAGGAGGTTCCCGCGGATGCTGATCGACGACCTGGCCGCCCGGCTGCCGGCGGACCGGCTGGTCCGTGACCCGGACGTCGTGGCGGGCTTCGCCCACGACGAGGCCGAGTGGGCCCCCTACGCGCAGCCCGCGGTGGTCGTCCGGCCGCACACCGCCGAAGAGGTCCAGGCCGTGGTCAAAGCCTGCCTGGAGCACCGGACCCCGCTCGTCGCGCGCGGGGCCGGCACCGGCCTCTCCGGCGGGGCGAACGCCGTCGGCGGGTGCGTCGTGCTCGTCACCGACCGGCTCACCGCCATCAAGGAGATCGATGAGCGGGAGCGGTACGCCGTCGTCGAGCCCGGGGTCGTCAACGACGACCTGCGCGCCGCCTGCGCCGAGCGCGGGCTCTGGTACCCGCCCGACCCGGCCAGCTCGCCGTGGTCGACCCTCGGCGGCAACGTCGCCACCAACGCCGGCGGCGTCTGCTGCGTCAAGTACGGCGTCACCCGCGACTACGTCCTGGGCCTGCAGGTCGTCACCGGCACCGGGGAGCTCGTCCGGCTCGGGCGCCGCACCGCCAAGGGCGTCGCCGGCTACGACCTGACCGGGCTGATGGTCGGGTCGGAGGGCACGCTCGGCGTGATCACCGAGGTCACCGTCCGCCTTCGGCCCGCGCGCGCCGCGGAGCGCACGGTCGCCGGGTACTTCGACACCACCGTGGCCGCCGGGCAGGCCGCCGCGGCGGTCGCGGCCCGGGGCGTGCTGCCCTCGGCGCTGGAGCTGGTCGACCGGCACTGCCTCGCCGCGGTCGACCAGTGGAAGAACATGGGCCTGAGCGCCGACGCGAACGTCGTGCTGCTCGCCCGCACCGACTCCCCCGGCGCCCTCGGCGAGCACGAGGCCGCGGAGATCCTGGACTGCTTCGAGCGGGCCGGGGCGACGTGGGCCGCGCAGTCGACCGACCAGGCCGAGGCCGACGCGCTGTTCGCCGCCCGCCGCCTCGCCTACCCCGCCCTGGAACGGCTCGGCCCGCTGCTCACCGAGGACGTCTGCGTCCCGACGCAGGCCGTGCCCGAGATGCTCGCGCGCATCGACGCGGCGGGGCAGCGGCACGGCGTCCACATCGCCAACATCGCGCACATCGGCGACGGCAACCTGCACCCGCTGCTGGTCACCCCGGCCGGCGACGAGACCGCCCGGAAGAACGCCCAGGCGGCCTTCGACGACATCATCTCCGACGCCCTCGACCTCGGCGGCACCGTCACCGGCGAACACGGCGTCGGCCTGCTCAAGCAGCCCGGCCTCGCGCGAGAACTCGGCGAGGGCGTCCTCGAAATGCACCGCGCGGTCAAGCACGCCCTCGACCCGCACCACATCCTCAACCCCGGCAAGGTCTTCCCCGAAGGGACACCCGCATGATCGTCCGCACCACCGCCGGTGAGGTCCGCGGCGAGCCGATCGCCACCGGCGTCCGGTTCCGCGGCATCCCCTACGCCGCCGCGCCCGTAGGCGAGCTGCGGTTCGCCGCGCCGGTTCCGGCCCCGTCGTGGGAGGGCGTGCGCGACGCCCGCGAGGCCGGGCCCACCGCGCCCCAACGGCGTCGGGAAATCCCGGGCCTCGACCTGTCCGCCCTGGTCGGCGCCGGCTGGCGGCCCGGCCCGGACTACCTGACGGCCGACGTCTGGACGCCGGACCCGGCCGCGGAAGCACTCCCGGTGCTGGTGTTCGTGCACGGCGGCGCGTTCGTCGGCGGCACCGGCTCCGCCCCGGTCTACGACGGCACGGCGTTCACCCGCGGCGGCGCCGTGCTGGTGACGCTGCAGTACCGGCTCGGCATCGACGGCTTCCTGCCGCTCGACGGCGGCGCGACCAACCTCGGCCTGCGCGACCAGCTCGCCGCGTTGCGCTGGGTGCGGGAGAACATCGCCGCGTTCGGCGGTGACCCCGCCAACATCACGCTCTTCGGCGAGTCCGCGGGCGCGATCAGCGTTGCCTGCCTGCTCGGTTCGCCGCTGTCGGCCGGGCTCTTCCGCCGTGCCATCGTCCAAAGTGGACACGCGAACATGGTCCGCGGCTGCGCTGAGCTGGCGCGGGTAACGCAGGTGGTCGCCGACCGGCTCGGCGTCGAACCCACCGCCGAAGCGTTCCGGAAGCTCTCGACCGAGCAGCTGCTCGACGCCCAGGACGCCCTTCTCAAGCCCGGCGGCGGGCCCGACCTGCGTGGCGCGGACGGCCTGGACCGCGGGTACGGCCTCAGCCCGTTCCTCCCGCTGGTCGGCGACGACGTCCTGCCGGAGCACCCGGGCAAAGCGATCCGCAACAGCGCGGGCGCCGACGTCGACCTCATCGCGGGCACCTGCCGCGAGGAGATGCTGCTCTACTTCGGCCCGAGCGGGCTGGCGGACGTGCTGACCGACGAGCAGGCCGTGGCCATGCTGTCGGCGTCGCACCCGGACGCGGCGGGCGTGCTCCGCGGCTACGGCCTGGGTGACGGCCGCAAGGCGGGCGAGGTGTTCGTCGAGGCCATGACCGACCTCGTCTTCCGCGACGGCGTCGAGGAACTCGTCGAGAACCACCAGGGCCGCTCGTTCCGCTACGAGTTCGAGTGGCGCGCCCCGGACCTGGGCGCGTGCCACGGCATGGAGCTGCCGTTCGTGTTCGACTCCCTGGACGCGTCCGCCGGCCTCGTCGGCGACCACCCGCCGGCGGAGCTGGCCCGCGACGTGAACGCGGCGTGGACCCGGTTCGCCGCCACCGGCGACCCCGGCTGGGCCGAGGGCACCACCACCCACCTGGGCTGATGGACGCCCACGGCCTGCGCGAGCTGTACGACCTCGCCCTGCGCCTGTCGGCGGTCCACGACCTCGACGCGCTGGTGCAGGAGGTCGTCGACCACGCGCGGCGCCTGCTCGGCGTCGACGTCGCCTACCTCGCGCTGGCGGAACCGGACGGCTCACTCGTCATCCGGGTCACCGACGGCTCGCTGGGCCCGCGGCTGCGCGGCGTCGTGCTGCCGCCGCACAGCGGGCTGGCCGGGCAGGTGGCGGACACGGGCGAACCGGTGCAGAGCGCCGACTACCTCGGCGACGCCCGGTTGACGCACCTCGGCGAGGTCGACCGCGTCGCCGAGGACGAGGGCCTGCGCACGATCCTCGGGGTGCCGTTGCGGCTGCGGGGCAAGGTGGCCGGCGTGCTGATGGTCTCGCAGCGGGCGGTGCGCCGGTTCACCGCGGCGGAGTCGTCGCTGCTGACGTCGCTCGGCTCGTTCGCCGCGATCGCCATCGAGAACGCCAAGCTGGTCACGGCGCTGGCGACGGCGAACGGCCGGCTCGAACGCGCCGTGCGGCTGCACGACCGGCTGTCCGGGGTGGCTCTGCACGGTGGCGCGCCCGAAGACGTCGTGGTCCCGCTGTCGGAGCTGGTACCCGGCCTGGTCGTGGTGGCCGGCGAGCACGACGAGGTCCGCGCCGCCGCCCGCGCCGGCTCGCTCGTCGAGGCGGCTCTCGACGGCACGCCGTCGGCGTGGTTCGCCGACCCGGCCGCGCGCCGCACGCACGCGGGCTTGCGGGCGGTGACCGTGCCGGTGGCGTCGGCGAACGCGTATTTCGGGGCCCTGCAAGTGGTTCTCGACGCGCCGCTCGACGAGGCGGACGTCCGGCTGCTGGAACGCTCGGCGATGACGGTCGCGCTGGTGGCGTCGGTCGCGCGGGCCGAACGCCGGACGGCGGAGGAACTGGTCGAGCACATCGTGACCGGCCGCGTCCGCGACGCCCCGGCGTACGCCCGGTCACTGGGCCTGGACCCGCGCCGTCCGCACCTGGTCGTAGTGGGCGAAAACCCGCGGCTGCGGGAGTTCACCGCCCGCCACGGCGGTCTGGCGGCCACAGTGGACGGTCGCCTGGTCGCCCTGGTCCGCGCGGACGAGGCGGCGGTCCGCGCGGAGGACTTCGGCACCACGGGGCTGGCGGGCCCGGCGACCGGCGTGACCGACCTGGCCGCCGCGTACGACGACGCGTCGGCGTGCGTCCGGGTACTGGAAGCCTTGGGCCGCACCGGTTCCACCGCGTCCCCGGCCGACCTCGGCCCGTACCGCTACCTGCTGAGTCAGGCCGGGCGCGAGGAGGCCGGCGTGTTCGTCACCCGCACGCTGGCACCGCTGCTGGCCCACGACGAAGACCGCGGCACCGACCTGGTCCGCACGGCGGAGGTCTTCCTCCGCCACGGCCGCCACAAGACCCCGGCGGCCGAGGAGCTGACGATCCACCCGAACACGCTCTACCAGCGCCTGGACCGCATCACGGCGTTGCTGGGCCCGGACTGGCAGGAGGGCGACCGCGCCCTCGACGTCCACCTGGCCCTGCGCGTCCACCGGCTGGGCCGGGAACTGGGGTAAGCGCGCGTCAACCCCTATTTCGCGCCATTCCGCGCGAAACCAGGAATATTGACACGGCGAACGTCCGTCAGGCATCGTCGAGAGACGAAGGCCACATTTCCAGCCTTTCCTCCGCGTAGACGACCCCACGGAGATGAATCATGACGAACATCAAGGTGACGCTTTCCGGCGGTCCGGCCGAACTGAGCGAACAGCACCGCGACTGGACGGTCGGGAGCATCGGCGAAGTCGCGAAGGTCAGCTTCGGCGCCGGCTACGAGCACTTCTCCCACGAGGGCGAGTTCACGACGACCAGCGGCGGCGACCAGGTGCCGGTGTTCGCCTGGTGCGGCCGCACCAGGGTCGCCGAGTGACCCGCGGCCGCGGCTCCACCCGGATCTCCACCCCGCGGAGGTCCCGCTCCACCCGGCACCGGCGCTAGTTTCCTTCCGGTCGGGTGCCGCGGAAAAAGCGGCGCCGCCGTCCGGAGAGGGAATCCACCATGGGTGAAGTACTCGGTTTCATGCTGCTCCGTTTCGCCATCATCGGCGGCGGGATCTTCCTGCTGATCCTGCTGCTCGGCGTGGTCGTGTACGCGCTCAAGAAAGCGGGCCGGTACGACCAGGCGAAACAAATCGGGAGCAAAGCGCTCGAGCACTTCGAAGAGCGCCGCAAGTCGTGACCGGTCAGTCGTGGTCGAGGCCGTGCCGCACCGCGTAGCGCATGGCCTCGATCCGGTTGCGAACCCGGATCTTGGCGAACGCGTTGTTGATGTGCGTCTTCACCGTCGTTTCGCCGATGACCAGCTCGGCCGCGATCTCGCCGTTGCTCAGCCCGGCGGCGATCCACCCGAGCACCTCGGCCTCGCGCGCGGTGAGCCCGTCCGGGAGGCTTTCCTTGCGCGGTGTGGGTTTCCCGGCTCCGGACAGTGCTCCGGCGACCTGGCGTGACACGTCCGCCCCGAAGGTGAGCTGCCCGGCGACCACGGCCCGCAGCGCGGCGCCGATCTCGTGCCGGCCCGCGTCCTTCGTCAGGTAGCCCTTCGCCCCCGCGGCGAGCGCACCGGCGATCGACTCGTCGTCCGAATACGTCGTGAGGACCAGGACGGCGACGTCCGGGTGGTCCCGCGTGAGCCGCCGGGTCGCCTCCGCGCCGGTCAGGACCGGCATGGTGAGGTCCATCAGCACGACGTCGAGCCGATCGAGCGTCCCGGCCAGTTCGAGCGCCTGCGCGCCGTTCGCCGCCGAGCCGACGACGTCGACGTCCTCGAGCAGGCCCAGCAGCGCGACCAGGCCTTCGCGCACGACCTGCTGGTCGTCCACCACCATCACCGCGATCGTCATGATCGGCAGTCTGCCGCATTCCGGGGGTCCGGGAAAATGGCCGGGTGGGCGTCAGGTGCGGTTCCGGCGGTCCTCGAAGCCACCGGTGACCACGCCCCCGGGGTGCTGCGCGCATACGGAGGTCCGCCGCTCGGGACAGGCGCGGTGCGGGTGGAGTGGTACGACGACTGAGGAAGGTGGCGCGGCGGGTTCGGGCCGCCGCGCCACCCGGAGGCCTCAGCCCGGGGCGACCGCCCGGCCCGTCTGAGGCGAAATCATTCCCGCACACAGCCCGCGGCTCGCCAGGGTCTGCGCGATCCGCGGGATCGCGGCGCGGGTGTTGGCCGGCCATTCGTGCATCAGGATGATCTGGCCGTTGCCGAGGCGGGCGTTGGCCGCGACGATCGCGTCCACGCTCGCGTTGTTCCAGTCCTGCGAATCGACGTCCCAGATGATCTGCCGGAGGCCGTACTTCGCTTCGACGGCCTGCAACGTCCCGTTCGTTTCGCCGTACGGCGGGCGGAACAGCTTCGGCGTGCCGCCGCCGGCCGCCGCGATCGCCTGCTGCGTCCGGGATACCTCGGAGTCCATCTGGGACTGGCTCTGCTGCGTGAGGTGCGGGTGGGTGTAGCTGTGGTTGCCGACCCACATGCCCGCGCTCACCTCGGCCCGCACCTGCGCCGGGTACGCGGCGGCGTACTGGCCCTCGTTGAACATCGTCGCCCGCAACCCGTTCTGCCGCAGGGCGTTCAACAGTGCCGGGGTGTTCCCATTGGACGGTCCGTCGTCGAAGGTCAGGCCCACGTACCCGTTGCAGGCGGCGGCGTGCGCGGGCGCCGGCCCGACGGCGGCCGCGCCGGTCACGGCCAGCAGCGCGGCCGCGAGGAGTGCCATGCGCATCGGTCAGCCCACCGAGATGTTCGAGTTGCCGCTGCTCTGGTAACCCTCGGTGGCGAGGATCATGTAGTAGTTGAAGCTGCCCATGCGCATGCCGTAGCGCGCCCAGGCGTCGAAGTGGTTGCCGGTGGTGATGGTGCCGCCGGTCTTCTTCTGCTGCCGCACGGACCAGTACTGGTTGAAGGTCTTGGTCCCCTCGACCGACGGCGCGTTGTACCGCGTGGTCTGGTAGATGTCGTAGGTGCCGCCGTCGCTGGTGACGGTGCCCTTGTAGGTCCCGGTCGGCCGGTAGTTGCCCCAGTTGTCGACGATGTAGTACTCGACGAGCGGGTTCGAGGTCCAGCCGTAGAGGGCGAGGTAGCCGTTGCCGGAGGGGTTGAAGCTGCCGGAGTAGTTCACGGTCCGCCGGCTCCCGTTGCTCCACCCCTTGCCGCCGACGAAGTTGCCGACGTTGCTCCAGTTCATCCGGTAGTTCCCCCCGGAGCCGAGGGTCATCTGGACCGAGCCACCGCCATCGGTCCAGAAGGAGTAGTAGTAGCCACCGTTGTTCCCGGTCTGGCTGGTGGTGATGACGGTGTCGGCCCGGGCGACCCCGGGCAGGAACGTGGCGATGAGCGCAAGGGCGGCCCCACCGGCGAACACCCTGAAGCGATTCTTGGTGAGCATGCTTCCTCCTCGTCGAGGCTGGGGATGGCGAAAGCATGCGTTCGGGGTGTTCGGTGGGGCAATAACTTTCGGAAAGTTTCGGGAGTACGGCAGGGTTTCCCGGTTATCCGAGCCGACGCCACCGGCCGAGGTCACGCCGCCGCCCGACAGGCCGGATCCACGCTCTCCCCCCCGGGGTTTCGACGGCCCGGTAGGTGCCGGCGGCGCTCCGCTCGCTGTGCCGGATCACTTCGTCGAACACCCAGTCCGACGCGATCACGGCGAGCACGGCCGTGGTTTGCGCCAGTGCGCGTTTCAGCTCGGGCGCGTCGATCAGCTGCTGAGCGTGGAGAATCGACGAGCCGGTGACACCGTGCTCGTCATAGGACACTTCCCCGGCGTGCAAAGCAAGTCTGAGCCGGATCTGTTCCGGTGCCGGGTGAACGGCGTTGTGAGCAAGGAGTTCGTCGGCGAGGGCTCCGAGGAGCAGGTCGACGAAAAGAGCCTTCGAGACGTGCGCGGGAGCGAGCACGAGCACGCCATCGCCCAGATCCTCGTGCCGGCAGCCGCCCCAGGGTATGCCCGCGGCGGCGAAGGCCCGCTCGACAGCTCGATACAGCCCGCCGCGGACCCGCACCTTGTTGGGATTGGTCCGGCTGTGCCGCCCGAACCCTTCGACGTCGACGACCATGATCGTGCAGTGCGCGGTGGTGAGCCCCAGGCTGCCCCGCCAGTCGAGCTCCTCGGCGAGCGGGCCCGCGGGGGCGATCCCGATCGCACCCGTCAGGACCGCTGACCGCCGACTCCTGCGGGTCCGTCCGCTGGGTCGCGCCTGAGGCTCCGGCATCTGAAAACTCATCCGTTCGGGGTATCCACCCGGCGGGTCGCGTACCCGATGAAAAAGCGTTACCACTAGGTTAGCTGAACCCGATGGTGTCAGGTATCCAAGACCGAATACTGTTTGGTTACCGTAACCAGCGGAGGCTGTCCGGAATGAGCGCGCCGTCGTCGCCCGTCGTCGCATCATGGGAACTCGCCCTGCGCTTGAAACGGCAGCGCGAACGGCTGGGCATCGACGTCAGGACCATCACGCAAGCCTTGAGCTTCACACGCAACTACTGGAGCGCCGTCGAGAACGAGCGCAAGATCCTCTCCCCGGAAGCGCTCGCCCGCGTCCTCGACCTCTTCGAGTTCGACGACGAAGAGAAGGCCGAGCTCCTGGCGCTGCGCACCGCCGCCAAGGAACGCGGCTGGTGGTCGAACTACTCAGCGCTCTTCGACGCCGACATCCAGCGCCTGTTCGGCCTGGAACAGGGCGCCCGGAGCATGCGCGACTACGAGAGCCTGCTCATTCCCGGGCTGCTCCAGACCGCGGACTACATCCGGGCGATCATGATGCCTGCCGTGACGCTGCCCCAAGTCGAGGTCGACCAGCGCGTCGAAGCCCGCTTGCGCCGGCAGAAGAGGCTCGCGGACCCGGATGACCCCTTCAAGCTGACCGCCGTCATCAGCGAAGCCGCCCTGCGGCAGCAGATCGGCGGACGAAAGGTGCTCAGGCAGCAGCTCGTGCATCTGGCCGAGCTGATCGAAAGTCACCCGCGAAAGCTCGACGTCCGCGTCATTCCGTTCACCGCCACCGCGTGCGGGCTCTTCGGCGCCGCGACCGTGCACCTCATCGAATTCGGGAACCCCCGGCTTCCCACCTTGGCCTGGCAAGAAACCGTGACCGCCTGGGGCGTCATCGACGACCCGGTGCAGGTCCGCAACATCACCACCACCTACGAGGACGCGTATGGGCGCGCGCAGTCCCGTGACCAGTCCCTGCAGGTCGTTCGTGACCACTTGAAAGAACTTTGAGGAACCAGAGTTGACTGAAGACTTGTCTCCCGCGCCCCGTCGTGGATGGTTCAAGAGCAGCTATTCCAACGCCGGCGGCAGCTGCGTCGAAACCCGGCTGACGGCGGACGCGGCCCTGGTCCGCGACACCAAGGACCGTCGGCCCGAGCAACCGGTCATCAAGTTTTCGGCCCCCGCCTGGACTTCCTTCCTAGGTCGCATTTCCCCGGAGGACGCTTGATGTCCGGCCGCTGAGCAGAGGTGAGGGGAAAGCCCCTGCAGGGCCCCTCACCCCGAAGCGCGGTAGTCCGGCTCGGCCGGCTCGACCAGCCGGATCCAGGCCCGGGCCGTGGTTTCCTTCTCCTGAACCACCACCGACTCATAGCACCCGCTCAACGGGCTGTGCCGGATGATCTCGTCGTGGTACCAAGCCGATGCGATCACCACGAGGTCGCTGTCCGACCAAGTCAAGCTCTTCCTCATCACCACGGAATTGAGCAGCCGGAAGGCGTGCACGATCGCGGAGCCCGTCGTGCCGTGCGCGTCGTAGCTGATTTCCCCGGCGTGGAGCACCATCCGCAGGCGAATGCGCTCCGGGGGCCGGTGGGAACCATTGTGCTCGGCCAGGGACCTCGTGAGCGCGTCGGGGACCAGTTCGCTGAACACCGCCTTCGGGTAGCCCGCGGGAGCCAGGACGAGCACGCCGTCACCGAGGTCCGCGTGGTGGCAGTGTCCCCACGTCACCCCGCTTTCGGCCAGGGCCAGCTGGAACGCGCGGTACAGCCCTTCCCGCAGCACCAGCCGCTGGAGGTTCGTGCGCTCGAAGGACGAAAACCCGTCGATCGCGACCGCGAGAATCGTGTGGTGCACCGGATCCGCCACCGGCTCGACGAGCAAGGGCGGCGAAGCGCCCCGAAGCCACTGCCACACATCCGTCCACGCCATGACGAGATCGTGAACTCACCCGGTGGACGGTTCGCTTGCCGCTTGCTGGACAAATTCTTGACAGCAGCTCGACCCGGGCTGAAACCCGCCGGTCCGCGGGTTACGGTGCTGGCAGGTAAGTCCTGCCGGGGTGGACGGGAAACCCGATGGAATTCCGGATCCTGGGGCCCGTGGAGCTGCTGCTCGGCGACCGGAAGGTCGCGCTGGGGCGGGCCAAGGAACGGTCCCTGCTGGGTGTGCTGATGCTCAACCACGGCAAGGTCGTCCCCGTCCGGACCGTCACCGAGGCACTCTGGGACGACAACCCGCCCGACCACGCCCGCAACGATCTGCAGACCTACGTCAGCCGGCTCCGGGCGCGGCTGCGGGGCTTCGGGGTCTCCGCGAAGATCGTCACCCAGCGCGCCGGCTACCAGTTCCTGCCCGGGTCCGACGACGTCGACTACGCACGCTTCAAGACCTTGATCCGCGACGGCGAACAAGCGCGGCAGACGGGACGGCTCGACGAGGCCGCGAACGCCCTGCGGGAAGCCATGGACCTCTGGCGGGGCCCCGTGGTCGAAGACCTCGGCAGCATGTGGATGGAGCAGAAACGGGAAGACCTCGACCGCTACGACCGGGTCGCCGCCTACCAGGCGTTGTGCGCGGTCGAGCTCGATCGCCACAACTACCGCGAAGTGCTGCGGATCCTCGACGAAGCCATGGTCGACCACGAGCTCGACACCCGGTACATCGCGCAACGGCTCACCGCGCTGAACGGGCTGGGGCACTACGAAGTCTTCGACACCTACTGGAAGCACGTGTACGACCGGTTCGCGCGGTCGTTCGGCACCGGGCCCGGCCAGGAGCTGCAGGAAGTGCACCAGCAGCTGCTGCAGTACCGGGACTCGCCCACCCCGGCCGACCTGCACCGCACCCAGGCGGCCCTCCGCGCGCTGCCGCCCGCCCAGCTCCCGTCGACGGTCAGCCAGTTCGTCGGCCGCGACGAAGACCTCGCCCGGCTGAACGCGCTCTTCCTGCGGTCCCGGGTCGGCGGCCCGCCCGCGACCCTCATCATCGCCGTCACCGGGCCGGCCGGGGCCGGCAAGACGGAGCTGGGACTGCACTGGGCGCACGCCGTCCGCGAGCGGTTCCCCCACGGCCAGCTGCACGCGGACCTCTCCGGGTACGCCGCCGGCCCGCCCCGCGACCCCGCCGAGGTGCTCGCCGAATTCCTCGACGCGCTCGGAGTCGCCGCCGGGGCCGTCCCCGCGAGCCCGGCCGCCCGGACCGGGATGCTGCGGACCCTGCTCGACGACCGCCGGGTGCTGCTCTTCCTCGACAACGCCCGGGATTCCGGGCAGATCGTGCCCCTGCTGCCGGGCAGCGCGCACGCCGTGGTCGTCGTGACCAGCCGGCACCGGCTGAGCGACCTCGTGACCCACCACGGCGCCTACCGGCTGGAAGTGGCCCCCTTCACCGAAGCCGAGATCGCTTCCCTGCTCGAAAGCCTGCTCCGCGACTCCCCGGCCGAGCCACCCGATCCGGCGGCGGTGCTCGCGCTGACCGGCGGCACCCCGCAGGCCGTCCGCACCCTCGCCGAGCTCCTGCCCGGCGCCGGCGGCCTGCCGAGCCCGGCCGAGCTCCTGCTGGCCGGCGAACTGGCGTCGGGGACGATCCTGACGTCGGTGCTGTGGTCCTACCGCGCGCTGGATCCGCCCGCCGCCCGGCTCTTCCGCTCGCTCGCGCCGCACATCGGCCCCGGTCTCTCCCTCGAAGCGATCCGCGCCCTCGACGGCACCGACGACGAGACCTGCCGCGGCGCGGTCACCGCGCTCGGCTCCCGGTACCTGATCAGCCGAGAAGAGGGCCGCTACCGGATGGACGCCCTCACCCGCGCGGCCGGCGAACGGCTCGCGCTCGCCCACGACTCCCCCGCCGACCGCCGGCGCGCGGAGGAACGGCTCCTCGACTGGTACATCGCCCGCGTCACGGACGCCGCCGAGGTCCTGGCGCCCGCTTTGCGGCGCACGGCCGAACTGCCCCAGGCCGGGCACCTGCCGGATTTCGCGGCGGCGCAGGCCTTCTTGGCCGACGAAGAGCCGAGCCTGTGCGCCGTGATCCGCCGTGCGGCGGACAGCGACCCGGCCCGGGTGGTGACGTTGCTCCGGCTGGCACGGCCCCACCTGACCATCGGCGACACCGCACCCGAATGGCGCGAAGCCGTCGAGGCGGTCCTGCTCGCCACCCGGGCCGACCACGACCTCGACGCCGAGGGGCAGGCGTGGACCGGTCTGGCGCGGATCCACCACGCCCTCGGCGACCCCGAGAAGACCGGGGAATCCCTCGAGCTGGCGAACGCGATCTTCGGCAACACCGGCAACAGCCGCGACCGGTCCGAAGTCCTCCTCCTGCTCGCCCGCCACGCGGAAGACGCCGGGGACCCGAGCCGAGCCGAATCCTGCCTGCGCCAGGCCCTCGACATCCAGCACAGCCTGAACGAACCCGCCCGGTGCGCCGCCGCCCGCGGCGCCCTCGGCACGCACCTGCGCCGTCAAGGCCGGCTCGAAGAAGCCGAGACGCACCTCTCCCACGCGAAAATGCTGTACGCCGAACTGGGCGACCACCGGCGCCACGCCGCGATGGCGCTGGAACTCGGCCTGCTGAACCGCCGGTCCGGCCGGACCACGGAGGCCGTCCGGCAGCTCACCGAAGCGGTCACGCTGCACGACCGGTACCCGGCCGGCCACGAGCCGGCGCTCGCCGCGCTGGTCGAGCTGAGCGAAGCCGCCTGCGACGCCGGAGAACACCACGACGTCCTGCTGTTCGCCCGGAAGGCGCTGGGGATTTCGCGGTCCCCCGCCGACCACGTGCGGATCGTCCGGGCGCTGGTGGCCCTGGTCCGGTCCCTGGCCGCGACCGGCCGGCAGGCCGAAGCGTGGAACGAGGCCCGCCAGACCGTCGCGCTCGTCGCCGACGCCGACGAACCGGTCCGCGACCACGTCCGCGAGCAGTTCACCCGGCTCGGGCTGTGGCGGCCGCCGCACGGTGAAGTGTAGGGAAATCCACACGAATACCCCGCTATCTTCGGTGCCGCATCGTTTCCGGCAAGCAGGGGGTCAATTCATGAAACGCATTTCCGCGGCGCTCGCGCTCGGGTTCGCCATAACCGCGCTGCCGCTGGCCGCCGGTACCGCTTCGGCGGAGACCGCCGCCGTCACCTGTGGCACGCAGTGGACTCAGGGTGCCTCGGGCCCGAACGCCCGGGACTACCAGTGGGGCAACTGCGGCTCCGCCGCCACGAAGATCAAGGTCTATTCGCTGACCTACGGCGGCGTCTTCAAGACCCTGATCGGCGAAAAGTGCGTCGCCGCCGGTGCGGTGGTGCCGCTCGGCGGGACCACCGACTGGCGCGTCCTTTCCTACACCGGCGAAGACACCGGCACGGGCTGCTGACCCGACGCAGTGAATGACTCATTCCTGGCGTCAGGCGCCGGGAATGAGTCATTCACTGCATCCGAAAAGCGGGACCTACTCCCGCAGGCCGATCGCGTCGATGGGCCGGGCCCGCAGCGCCACCCACGTCGACAGCCCCATCGCCACCAGCCCCAGCACCGCCGCGCCGCCGATGATTCCGAAGTAGACGGACAGCGGCCCCGACGGCACCGGGCTGCCTCGCAGTCCCAGGTTCAGCAACGCCAGCGGCACCAGCGCGACCACCGTCCCCACGACCACCGCGATCCCGACCGTGACCAGGGCCTCGAGCCGCATCATGTGGGTCACCTGGCGGCGGGTCGTGCCGACCAGCCGCAGCAGCGCGAACTCCCGCGACCGCTGCGCCGTCGTCAGCACCAGCGTGTTGGCCACCGAAATCGCCAGGTACCCGACGATGACGCCGACCGCGACCAGGTTCAGGTAGAACTGCGCCTGCCGGTCGCCGCCCTCGGGAGCCGGTGCCGGAGAATCGACTGTCAGCCCCGGGTACGGCAACGAGCGCAGCGCCGAAGAAACCGCGGCGGGGTCGGCGTTCACCGAACGCCGCACCAGCACCGCATCGTCCAGCCGGCCGCCGTTGTGCTCGCGGGCCAGCGCCACCGGCAGCACGAAGTCGCCGAACGCCAGGTCGTGCGTGTACGTCGCCACCAGCCGCAGCTTCGCCGGGACGCCGTCGCCGAAGTAGAACGTGACCTCGTCGCCGATCTTCTTGTCCAGCCAGTCGGCCTCCGAGCGGCTCAAGGCGACCGTGTCACCGGCCAGGTCCGCGAGTCGCCCGCCGTCGACGCCCAGCTCCAGGGCACCGCGCACCTGCTCGCCCGCCAAGCCCTGCGCGGACTTGCGCTGGACGTCCACGCTGTCGCCGACCGTCGAGACCGTGAGCACCGACGTCCGCACCACCGGCGTCGCCGTCGCGACCCCCGGCACCCGGGCGACGGCCGCGGCGACCTCCGGGGAGACCCCCGCCGGGCCGCTCAGCACGTAGTCGGCCGTCGTCGAACGGGCCGTCTCCTCCGCCGCGGCCGCCGTCGACGACGTCTGGCTGTAGAACGTCGCCAAGGCGAACGCGATCGACAGCATCAGCGGGGTCACCGCCGCGGCCAGCCGCCGCGTGTTGGCCTGGGCGTTCGCGCCGGCCAGGTATCCGCTGATCCGCCAGACCCGCCCCAGCGGCGGCGCCAGCACCCGCACCACCAGCGCGGTCACCTGCGGTCCGACGACGGCCAGCCCGATGACGACGACCAGCGTCGCCATCGTCGAAATCGCGGTTCCGATTTCGCCGCGCAGGAACAGCGGCACGAAAGCACCCGCGAAGCCCGCGAACACCAGGCTCCACCCGGTGATCGAGCGGCCGCGGCCGAGCTCACGGCGTTCGACCGCCGCCTCACCGAGCGCTTCGACCGGCCGGATCGTCGACGGCCGCCGCGCCGCCGCCCACGCCGCCAGCCGGGCCGCGCCGAGGCCGAGCAGCAGCGCCGCGACGGACGGCAGCGGGCTGATCGCCAGCCCGAAGTCGGCCGGGATCACGCCGATCGCGGCGAACGCGTCCCGCAGCCCGGACGCCACCGCCAGGCCCAGCGCGCCGCCGAGCACACCCGCGACGAGCGCGACCAACGTCGTTTCGGTGCCGATGAGCTGGCGGATCTGCTTCGGCGTCGCCGCGACCGCCCGCAGCAACGCGAACTCCCGGCGCCGCCGGTTGATCGTCAGGGCGAGCGTGCTCGCCACCACGAACACGGCCACGAGCAGGGCGAACCCGCCGAACGAGCCGGCGACCGCCAGCAGCAGCATCCGCGTCTGGCTGACGTCGAGGAACTCGATCGTGCTGCGCTCGATGCCGGTGGTGACCTCGGCGCCGCCGGTGACCGCGCCGATCCGCTCGGCGAGCGTCTCCGGCGGCACGCCCGGGTCGGCCAGGACACCAATCGCGTGCGCCTGGCCGGGCTGCGCGGTCAGCTCCGCCGCCCGTTGCGGCGTGAAGAACAACGCCGACTGCCGCGACAGGCTGTTCACGATGCCGCTGACCCGGAACGTCATCGGCACCGACCGCGTCGCGATCCGCACCTGCCCGCCGACGCCGACACCGGCGCGCTGGGCCAGGTCGGCGTCCAGGACGACGTCGCCGGGGGCCGCGGGCGCCGCACCTGTGCGGAGCGTGAACGGCGCCAGCACGGCCGCGTCCCAGTTGTGGCCCAGGGACTGCGGCCCGCCGAGCACCTCGCCGGACGCCGTCACGACCTGCGCCGGGAAGCTCTGCTCCGCGACCGCCGTCCGGACGCCGGGCACCGAAGCGATCCGGCCGGCCAACGCCGCCGGGACCGACGGCTGCTCGCCGACCTGCTCCAGCGTCAGCGCGTCGGCTCCCGGCGGGTGCACGCTCTGGGCCCCGCCGACGACGACGGCCGCGGCGGCGTAGCGCTGGGTGGGGACGCCGGCGCGCAGGCCGGACTCCATGAGGACCCCGCAGCCCGCCACCAGGGCGGTGCCGCACAGGATCGCGATGAACGCGCCGGCGAACCCGCCGAGCCGCGTCCGGATCGTCTGCCAAGCGAGGGACAGCACGGTCACCACTCCCCGAGGTGCGTCATCCGCTCCGCCACCCGCTCGGGGGTGGGGTGCGGGAGGTGCCCGGCCAGCCGGCCGTCGGCGAGGAAGAGCACGCCGTGCGCGGCCGAGGCGGCGACCGGGTCGTGGGTCACCATCAGCACGGTCTGTCCCATGCCGTCGACGACGGCGCGAAGCAGGTGGAGGACCTGCCGCGCGGTGCGGGTGTCGAGGGCGCCGGTCGGCTCGTCGGCCAGCACGACGTCGGGCCGGGCGATGAGCGCCCGGGCGATCGCGACGCGCTGCTGCTGCCCGCCGGACAGCTCCGCCGGGCGGTGTTCCAGCCGCTTCGCCATCCCGACGCCTTCGACGATTTCGCGCAGCCACTGCGGGTCCGGTTTGGTGCCGGCGAGCCGCAGGGGCAGCGTGATGTTCTGCAGCACGTTCAGCGACGGCATCAGGTTGTAGGCCTGGAAGACGAACCCGACGCGGGTCCGCCGCAGCCGGGTCAGCTCGTTCTCCTTCAGCCGCCCGATCTCGGTGCCGCCGAGCAGCACCTTCCCCGAGGTCGGCCGGTCCAGGCCGGCCGCGCAGTGCAGGAAGGTGCTCTTGCCCGAGCCCGACGGGCCCATCACGGCGGTGAACGTCCCCCGCGGCACGTTCGCCGTCACGCCGTCCAGCGCGGTGACGGCGCCGTCGCCGGAGCCGTACACCTTGCGCACCCCGGCCAGTTCCAGCGCGTTCGCTGTCGTCATCGGTGATCCCCTTTGTTCTGTCCCCACGAAAACTAGGGCGGCCGGGGCGGGACTTCGATCCTGTGCGGGGGTGGATCCGGGGTAGCGCCAGCACCACCACGGCGGTGGGGTGGGACACTGTCGCGGTGACGACCCGCCTGCGCGAGTGCTGGTCGGCGGCTCGTTACCTCGTGGTCGGCGCCGGCACGTCGCTGTTGTCGATCTTCGCCCTCGTGGGCCTCTTCGCCGTGCTTCTGCTGTGCCCGGTCGGCGTCGGCATCCCGTCGCTCGCGCCGGCGATCAAGCTGGCGCGGTGGCCGGTCGGGGTCGACCGCCGCCGGGCCGCGCGCCGGCTCGGCGAGGCCATCCCCGAGCCGTACCGGGACGGCTCGCCGCTGAAGGACCCGGCGACCCGCCGCGACCTCGCGTGGCTCGCGATCCACGCCGCGACCGGGCTGGTGCTCGGCAGCCTGGCGATCGGCCTGCCGATCGGCGCGGTCCAGCAGGTCGTCACGGTGATCATCTGGCCGGCGGTGCCCGGCGGGATCGAAGGCTCCCTCGGCATCGTGGTGAACTCGTGGCCGCGGGCGGGGCTCGACTTCCTGATCGCCGTCGCGATGGCCGCGGCGACGCTCCTGCTGCCCCGCGCCGCGCGCTGGCAGGCCCGCACCGCGCGGAAACTGCTCCGGCCGGCGCCCGGTGTCGTCCTGGCCGACCGGGTCGCCGAACTGACCGCGACGCGAGCGGCCGCACTGGAGGCGCACGGCGCCGAGCTGCGCCGCATCGAGCGTGACCTGCACGACGGCACCCAGGCGCGGATCGCCGCGGTCGTCCTGCAGCTGGGCATCGCCGGCCAGCTCTACGACCGCGACCCGGAGACGGTGCGCGACCTGCTGGTCAAGGCGCAGGACACCGCGACCGACGCGCTCGCGGAGCTGCGAACGGTCGTCCGGAGCATCTACCCGCCGCTGCTGAGCGAACGCGGTCTCGCGGGCGCGGTGCGGGCGCTCGCCGAGCGGACGCCGGTGCCGACCGCGGTCACCGTCGAGTACGAAACCGGCCGGCCGGCCGCCGTCGAGGCCGCCGCGTACTTCGTCGTCGCCGAGGTGCTGGCCAACGTCACCAAGCACGCCGACGCGTCCACTGTGGACATCAAGCTGGGTGGCACGCCTTCCCTGCTGACCCTGGAGATCCGCGACGACGGCCGCGGCGGCGCCGACGAAAGGCGCGGCAGCGGGCTCGCCGGGATCCGGCGCCGCGCCGAAGCCTTCGACGGAACCCTCACCCTGACCAGCCCACCCGGTGGGCCGACCGTGCTGCGAGTGGAGCTGCCATGCGGGTCGTGATCGCCGAGGACGACGCTTTGCTGCGCGAAGGCCTCTCGCTGCTGTTGAAGACGGCGGGCATCGAAGTCGCCGCCACGTTCGACAACGCCGAAGACTTCGTCACCTTCGTCGCCGACGACCGGCCGGACGCCGTCGTGATGGACGTCCGGATGCCGCCGACCCACCGCGACGAGGGCCTGCGCGCCGCCGTCCGCGCCCGTGAGATCCACCCGGGCCTGCCGGTGCTGGTGCTTTCCGCCCACGTGGAGACGAGCTACGCGGTTGAGCTGCTCGCCGACGGCGTCGGCGCGGTCGGCTACCTGCTCAAGGAGCGCGTCGGCAAGGTCGAGCGGTTCCTCGACGCGCTCGAGCGGGTCGCGAAGGGCGGCACGGCGATGGACCCGGAGGTCATCGGCCAGCTGATGGCGCGCCGGCGGGCGGCGGACCCCCTGGACGCGTTGACCGCGCGCGAGCGTGAGGTGCTGGCGCTGATGGCCGAGGGCTACAACAACAGCACGATCGCCGAACTGCTCGTCGTCAGCGACGGCGCGGTGCTCAAGCACATCCGCAACATCTTCGCGAAGCTCGGCCTGCCGTCGGACGAAGGCGGCGGGCACCGCCGGGTGCTGGCGGTGCTCGCCTACCTGGGCCGGGACGCGGGGTAGCGCAGGCACCACCCCGGATCCGGGTGCGCACGGCATCGTTTCGCGCCTCGGCCGGCTCTAGCGTTCGTGTCATGACCAACACCGATGTTCCCGCCCGCACCGCGGCGCCCCTCGTCCTCTGGCCGGTCCTGCTCGTCGCCGCCGCGGTGAACGCGGTCGGCTCCTTCACCGGACTGGCCGACCCGTTCCGGATCACCGCCGGCGTGATCGCGACGATCGCGCTCGTCCTGCTGGTCGTCCACTACGTCCGGCGACGGCGATAGCGGCCGCCACCAGCGCCGCGGCCACCCAGAACGGGTTCGCCGCTCCCGCGAGCACCGGGCCCGCCGTCGCCCCGATGTTGAGCGCGGCCGTCGCGTAGGAGCCCGCCATCGTGGGCGCGCCGGTGGCCAGGCGCAGGATCCGGGTGATCACCGTGCCGCCGACCGCGAAGGACAACGCACCCTGCGTGAAGGCGAGGGCTACGAGTGCCGTGGGGACCAGGGCCAGCACGATCCAGCCCCCAAGCAGCAGTGCGCCGCCGATCGCGAGGACGCGACCGGGCCACCGGTCGGCGAGCCGCCCGGCCGCCGTGACACCGGCGAAGCAGCCGAGGCCGAAGGCGGCGAGCACGACCGGCGCGGCGCTGCCCGCGACCGGCGCCAGGTAGGCGAAGACGCCGAAGGTGGCCGCGTTGACGAGCGCGCCGAGCAGGAGAACGCGGGGCAGCCGGCGGAGTTCCCGGAGTTCGCCCCGCAGGTCGGCCTCGCCACCGGCCGGGGTGTCGGCGATGCGCGCCACCCCGAAGAGGGCGGGCAGGCACAGCGCGGCGACGGTCCAGAAGGCCGAGCGCCAGCCGAAGGCGGCGTCGAGCAGTGCCCCACCGGGGATGCCGGCGACGCACGCCAAGGTCGTCCCACCGAGGAGGACGGCGACAGCGCGGCCTTGACGTTCGACGGTCAGGGCGACGGCGAGGAAACCGGCGTCGGCGACGGCGGCGACCACCCGCGTCCCGAGCAGGACGGCGAAGGACGTCGTCAGCCCGCCGACTACGTGCACGACGACGAAGAGGGCCAGGAAGCTCACCAGTGCGGTCCGAGGTCGCCAGGTCCGCGCGAGGGCGGCCATCAGCGGAGCCCCGGCGACCATCCCGGCGGCGAAGGCGGAGGTCAGGTAGCCGGCTTGCGCGAGCGAGACGTCGAGCGCGCCGGCGATGCCGGGCACGAGCCCGGCGAGCATGAATTCGGACGTACCCATGGCGAACACGCCCAGGGCGAGGAGGTACAGGGACACGCGAAGCTCCAGGGATCACGGAATCGGCGGACGATTCGTGGTCACCCGGGGGCCCGGGGAAGCGGAAGTTACCGGGCTGCCGGGAAGACCGACAGCCCGGCCCTGGACGCTTCGGGGCTCGCCATGATCCAAAGTCTAACGCAGGTCGCCTCCGATGCAGTGAATGACTCATTCCTGGCGTCCGGCGCCAGGAATGAG
>NZ_JBFBBQ010000078.1:0-40596 GCF_040682775.1 Amycolatopsis sp. NPDC051106
TCCCACGCACCGAACGCCACATTGGGTGCGCAGGACGCAACCAACGCCACATTGGGGCGCTCGGCGCAGGCTCGATGGCGGCCGGCTCACTCCACCCCCACCGGGTCGCAGTCGATGCCGTACGCCCGGGGCCGCACCACCGGCAGCCACCGCGGGTCCCGCCAAAACGGCGCCGCCGCCAGCCGGACCACGTCGACCTCCACTCCCGTTCGGATCGCGTCGCAGGACACCGGCACCCCCGTGCGGTGGTCCAGCACCGACAGCACGTCCGGGGTCGAAGCCACCGGTGACCCGTCGCGCAGCGCCAGCAGGTACTCGTTCTCCATCTCCAGCCGCAGGAGGGCGCCGTCGCGGTGGTCGGCCAGCGTGACGCTTCCGCGGCCGAACCCCGGGCTTCCGTGCTGCCCCGGGCCGAGGTGCCGCGCCACCTCCAGGACCCTCCCGCGAGCCAGCACCGACCCCGCCAACGCCGCTTCGAGCGCGTCTCGCGGCGGGCTCTCCCCCGCCGCCAGCACCCGGCGGCCCAGCTCCAAAGCGCCGCTCGTCGTCCCAGGGACCGAGCACCCGGCCAGCTCGCCGGCCGGGATCGGGGCCAGCGCGAACGCCGCCCAGCCGCCGGAGCCGGCCAGGAACGCCCGGGTGCCGCGTTCGATGACCACGTCGGATCCGGCCGCCAGTACCACCACCTGCCCGCCGGGCTCCGCCAGCGCCGCCGGGGCGACCCCGCGGCCGGTCGCCGCCACCGAGAACTGGTCCAGCCGGGGCAGCCCGCGGCCGGAGAGGTCGGCGTCGACGTACCCCAGCCCGAGCTGCTCGGCGACGACCAGCGGCAGCAGCCCGTTGAGGCCGCCGATTTCGATGGACATCAGCGCGTCGGCGCGTTCGCCGGTCCAGCGTTCGACGGCGGCCACCGCGGCCGCGAACTCGCCGCCGCCGGGCAGCTTCTCGGTGAACGCCGCCGTCGCGCCGACCACGCCGATCGGCACGACCCGCGCGTCCGGCGGCAACTGGCCGGCCGGACGCACGAAAAGCGACCGGCCGTCGGACAGCAACCGGCGCAGCAGCACGGCGGCGGTCACGGTGTCCCCGCCGCCGCCGGACCCGAGCAGGGCCACCCCGCGCTCGAGGGCGGCCACGTCACCAGCGGTGATGCGCATGACTGACCACAGTAGACGAGCTCAGCGCAGGGCGTACCCACCGTCGGGGTAGAGCGTCGACCCGGTCGTGTAGGTGCTGCCGAACAGGTACAGCACGGCGTCGGCCACTTCGGACTCCTTCCCGACGCGGTGCAGCAGCGTGTCCGCGCGGTACTGCGCGAAGCTCGCCTCCCGCACGTCCGCGGGCCGCCCGGCCCACAGGTTGCCGTCGATGGTCCCCGGCGCGACGACGTTCACCCGGACCGGGGCCAGCTCGACCGCGAGCCCGCGGCCGAGCCCTTCGACCGCCGCGTTGCAGGCGACGTACGCGGGTGCCGCACCCGGCGGCCGGACGCTCGCCGCCCCGGACATCAGCACGATGGACGCGTCGGGAGCCAACCGCGGCGCCGCGTGCTTGACGGCGTGGTACTGGCCCCAGAACTTCGTCACGAACGGGCTGGCGGCGTCGGAGTCGCTCAGCTCCCGCAGCGGCCCGACCGTGTACGACGCGCCGGGTGTGAAGAGGTGGTCGACACGGTCGAGAGCGCCGAAGAACGCGGCCAGCGAGTCCTGGTCGGTGCTGTCGACCACCTGCCAGGTGCCGCCCACCTCCTTCGCCGCCGTCGCCAGCTTCTCCGGCGTCCGCCCGCCGAGGTGGACCGAAGCACCCGCGGCGGCCGAGTGCCGGGCCACTTCCAGCCCGATGCCGGAACCGCCACCGATGATCACGACGTGCTTCCCGGCCAAGCTCATCCGATCTCCTCCACGGGGACGAAGTCGTGCGGCAGCCCGAAAGCGCCCGGCCCGAAGGTGTCCAGTGCCTCCGGCGTGCGCATCAGCGGCGGGGTCGAGATGCCGACGACGGTGACGCGCTGGCCGTACCGCAGCGTCTCGGTGGTGATCGGCTCGGCCGTCGCGGCCTCCAGCACGCAGATCAGGTCGGGCACCACGCACCGCACGGAACCGTCCACAGTGGCCAGCAGGTTCTCGTTCTGGAACAGGATCTCCAGCTTGTTCGAGCCGTCGAACGACACCGCCGCAGCGCGTCCGCGGGCGAAGCCTGCCTCCGTCCGGCGCTCCACATCGGACACCTTGCCGCGGAACAGCACGCGCAGGTGCTGGTACGGCGTCGAGCGCAACGCCGTGGCCAGCCGGTCGACCGGGTCCTCGTTGCGTTCACGCGCGAACCGGATCGTCCGGCCCACCGTCAAGGCCAGCGAAAGCGTTTGCGGCACGGCGGTCCGCTTGACGTCGGCGCCGCTCATCGCGTACTCGGCGATGTGCGCGACGCCGCCGAGCCGGATGGTGACGCCACGGGCCAGCCACTCCATCCGCTTGTTGTCCGCGCCGGTGTCGATCACCGTCGTCTCGCCGCGTTCACCGCCGATCGCCATCGGCGACCCCGTGACGCCGTAGACGCCGAACGTCTCCATCTGCAGCTCGGGGAAGGCCCGGCCCATCCCGTCGGCGTCGACGACGGGCAGCCCGAGCCGGGCACCGACGATCAGCGGGATCATCGAGTTGATGCCGCCGCACTCGATCGGCATCGTCGCGTCCGCGCGCCGGCCGAGGTGCTTCTCCAGCGTCCGCAGCGCCAGCACGGGTTCGGCGCCGTTGGGCAGCTTCTCGTGCACCACGGTCGGCGCGCCCATCTGCGCGGTCGGGATCACCAGCGCGTCGTCGTCCACTTCGGACGGGTCCAGGATCGTGATCGGCCCGTGCTCGCGGATCGCCTCGCGCACGAGCAGCCGCCCGACGTACGGGTCGCCGCCCCCGCCGGTGCCGAGCACGGCGGCGCCGCGGGCGAGGTCGGGCAGGTCGGCCTCGGTCAGGGTCCAGCTCACCCGGTCACCCCGATCGGGTCGATGTCGTAGCCGAAGTACCGCGGCCCGGCGAGCGCGATGCCCTCCGGCGTGTGCCAGCGCGGGTCGGCGGGTGCGGCGATGACCGTGACGCGCTGGCCGAAGCGCAGGCCTTCGGTCGTGACGGCTTCCCCGGTCTCCCGCTCCAGCGTGCAGATCAGGTCGGGGACTGACGCCTCGACGACGCCGTCGCGCTCGGCCACCAGGTGCTCGTTCTGGAACCGCAGCACCAGCTCGGCGCCGGTGTCACCGTCCATTCCGGACAGCCGGGCCTCGCCGCGGGCGAAGCCGGTGACCGTCCGCCGCGCGACGTCGACGACCTTGCCGGTGAACAGCCGGCGGCCACCCAAGCGGGAAACGACCCGCGCGACCGGATCGGCGTGCTCCTCACGCGCCGCCCGGACCAGCGCGCCCAGCTCGGCGCAGAGGCTGAGCGTGCCGGGCACCAGCGACTCCCGCGCCTGGGACCCGGACATCGCGTAGTTGCTGATCATGGCCGAACAGCCCATGTCGATGGTCGCCGAGCGGGCCAGCCGCTCGGCCCAGCGGTTGTCCACTGTGTCCAGTACCCCGCGGTTGCCCTTTTCGTCCGCGATGGACATCGGAGTCGCGCGGATGCCGTACAAAGTCGGCAAAACCATTTGCAGCTCGGGGAACGCGCGGCCCATGCCGTCGGCGTCGACCAGCGGCAACCCGAGCTGCGCGGCCGCGACGACCGGGATCAGCGAGTTGACCCCGCCGGCCTCGGCGCACGCGATGTGCGTCAGCTCCTTGCCGAGGTAGCCGGCGAGCGTGCGCGCGGCCAGCCCCACCTGCTCCGCCGACGGCAGTTTCTCGACCATCACCGTCGGCGCGCCCATCATCGCGACCGGCAGCACGACGGCGTCGTCCGGCACCTCCGCCAGGGGCACCAGCGGCACCGGCCCGTGCGAGCGGACCGCGGACAGCGCGAGCAGCCGCCCGATGTACGGGTCTCCCCCGCCCCCGGTGCCGAGGATCGCCGCGCCGCGCGCGATGTCGTGCAGGTCGTTCTCGGTGATCTCGCGCATCACGCCCCCAGCTGCAGGTCGCCGACGGCCTTGGCGCGGATGCGCGTGGCGTTGCCGGGCAGGTACGGGATGGGCACCTCGTCGAAGTCGACGATGCCGACCGACGCCGGCGACGCACCGGCGGCGACCGCGCGATCGATGGCCTCCTGCTTCGCCTCCTCGACGACGGCCTCGCGACGGCCGGGCTCGATCACGTAGACGCGGTCGACCTCACCGCCGATCTGGGCGATGGCCGCGCCGATCGCGTTGGCCACGGCGTAGTTCTCCGGCCGGTGCACCTCGCCGCACCCGGCCAGCTCGTCCGGCAGCAGCACCGAACCGCCGCCGACCGCCACCACCGGCAGCGGCTCCGCGGACGTCCGCATCCGTTCGACCACATCGGACACGTCGGCGGCGATCTTGTCCAGCGCCGCCCGGACCAGCCCGCGGTCGAGGTGGGCGACCAGTGAGGCGTCCCCGATGTCGGCTCGGCCCGCCGCGACCGCGATGTCGGTCGCGGTGAGCGTGTCCCCGCCGAAGACCAGCGCCTTCGACGTCAGTTCGTAGCCGACCGAATCCGGGCCCACCGTGACGTTCCCGCGCACCCGGCTGCCGCCGCCGATGCCGATCGAGAGGACGTCCGGCATCCGGAAGTTGGTGCGGATGCCCGCGACGCTGACGTCCGTGGTCGCCTCGCGCGGGAACCCTTGCCGCAGCACACCGACGTCCGAAGTCGTGCCGCCGACGTCGACCACCGCGCAGGTGTCCAAACCGGACAGCACGGCCGCGCCGCGCATCGAGTTCGTCGGCCCGGACGCGAAGGTGGCCACCGGGTACCGGCGGGCGAAGTCGACGTCCATCAGCGTGCCGTCGTTCTGGCTCAGGTACAGCGGCGCGGTGATGCCCGCGCCGGTGACCGACGCGGACAGCCCGTCGACGATGTGCGCGGCCAGCTCGCGCAGCGCCGCGTTGATCACCGTCGCGTTTTCCCGCTCCAGCAAGCCGATCCGGCCGATCTCGTGGGACAGCGAGATCGCGACGTCCGGCAGCTGCGCGCCGATGATCTCGGCCGCGCGGGCCTCGAACTCGGCGTTGACCGGGGAGAAGACCGAGGTGATCGCGACGCTGCGCACCCCGGCTTCCCCCATGTCGTCGGCGGCCTTGCGCAGCTCGCTCTCGTCGAGCTCCGCGATGTGGCGGCCGTCGAACTCGTGTCCACCGTGGACCAGGTAGCTGCGCCCCGACACCGCGTCGACGAGCCGCTGCGGCCAGTCGACCATCGGCGGCAGCGACGCCCCGGCCGGCAGGCTCAGCCGCACGGCCGCGGTCGGCGCGAGCCGGTGGGCCTCGACGAGGGCGTTGATGAAGTGCGTGGTGCCGATCATCACCGCCCGCACCGCCGCCGGGTCGAACGCGCGTTGCCGCTGCAGGCCGTCGATCGCGGCGACGATGCCCGAGGTGACGTCCGCGGTGGTGCTGGTTTTGACCGAGGCGAGCACCTGACGGCCGTCGAGCAGGACAGCGTCGGTGTTGGTGCCGCCGACGTCGATGCCGATGCGCACGAAGATTCTCCTTGGAGGACTCAGACGACGGGAGCGGGCTGGGCGTCGGCGGTCCGGCTGCTGCCGATCCCCCGCACCAGGCCGAGCTTCCCGGCGACGACGTACAGGACGAAGGCCACGACGAGCGAGTTGATGCTCGGCAGGCCCCACTCGACGAACTCGCCGAAGAGCGCGGCGGCGACCCAGACGACGAGCGTCGCGGGCACCCACACCGGGGCGTCTTCGGGCACCGTGCCGCGGGCGCGGGCGGATTCCAGGTCACCGCGCCACTTCTTCACGACGAAGTACTCCGCGACCATGATCCCGGCGATCGGCGGGAACGCGACGCCCAGCACGGTGAGGAAGTCGGTGAACTTCGCCAGGATCCCGGCCGCGGCGAGCACGCTGCCGGCCAGGCCGAGCACCGCCGTGACGAGCCCGCGGTGGGCCTTGCGGCCGGACACCGTGCCGATGAAGTTCACGACGCCGAGGCCCGAGGAGTACAGGTTCCAGTCGTTGATCTTGATCGTGCCGGCGATGACGATCAGCAGCCCGACCCAGCCGACCGACGACGTCACGATGGTGGTGATGCCGGCGCTGCCGACGGCGTGCGCGAGCAGGACGCCGGACAGGCCGATGACGTACTCGCCGAGCGTGATCCCGACGAGCGTCTGCTTGACGACGTCCGAAGTGGACCGGTTGAAGCGGGTCATGTCGGGCGTGATCACGGCGCCGACGATGAAGCCGCCGGCGACCAGCGTGGTGCCCTGCAGCAGGCTCAGCGACGGGCCGGGCGGGGCCGACGAGACGAGCGCACCGAGGTCGTGGCGGGTCAGCTCGGAGATGATCGACCAGCCGACCAGGATCAGGAACGCCGGCACGGTCAGGTACGCCGTCCAGGCCATGGAGTGGAAGCCCCGCACCACGATCGCGGTGACGAGCAGGCCGAACAGCAGCGCCCAGCCCCACTCCGGCAGGCCGCCGATGAGCGCGACGAGACCTTGGGCGGAGACCGCGGACTGGATGCCGAACCAGCCGATGAGGCTGATCCCGATGGCGAGCCCGATGAGCGCCGAGCCACCGCGGCCGAAGCCGGTCCAGCGGGCGATCATGGACGTGGACAGACCTTCGCGGACGCCGATGACGCCGACGAGGATCGTGATGAGCTCCAGGATGACCGAGCCGAGCGTGAAGGCCAGGACCGCGTTCCAGAAGCTCATCCCGAAGCCGACGGTGGCTCCGAGCAGGAACTGGGACAGCGCGGACACCTGGCCGAACCGCTGGACGGCGACCGACCACCACGAGTACCGGGCGTGGTCCGACACTCTGGTGAGGGCATAGTCATCGACACCGACTGTTGAGGCCACGCCGACCTCCTTATCCGGGAAGGGAAACAGTTCCCCGCACCGTAGGCAGCGGTCCCGGCGGCGTCACCGTGCGATGTGCACAGTCCCTGCCTGACGACTGTGCATTCAGCCCAGGGGGTCCAGCCCGGTCAGCGTGGCACTTTCCGCCCACAGGCGCCCGGCGGCGGCGTCGTCGGTCAGGTTCGCCCAGCGCTCTTCGAGGCGGGGACGGCCGCGCAGGCCGAACACGCGCGGGCCCCACAGCTGCCCGCCGGTGACGTCCGGGCCGAGCACCGCGCGGACGGCGGGCCGCGCGCCGGCGTCCTTGCCCTGCAGCAGCAGGCTCGCGGGCCGGCCGCGCAGCCACTGGCCGCCGGTGCGGACGTGCACCGGCGGGCGTGACGGCGTCAGCGAGTCGAGCGCGCCGCCGGGGTGGGCCACCACGCTCAGCCGCTTCGAACCCGCTGCGCGCAGCCGCCGGTCGAGTTCGAAGGCGAAGAGCATCTGCGCCAGCTTGGACCGTTCGTAGGCGCGCTTCGGCTGGTAGTCGCGCTCGCTCTGGAGGTCGGCGAAGTCGAGGCTCGCGGACTTCGCCGCGAAGCTGCCGGTGGTGACGATGCGCGCGTCCGGCGCCAGCCGCGGCATCAGGCGGGCGATCAGCGCGAAGTGGCCGAGGTGGTTGGTGCCGAACATCAGCTCGTGGCCGCTGGGAGTTTCGCGCCGCGGCGGGTGGTCCAGCATCACCCCGGCGTTGCAGACGACGGCGTCGAGCTCGCCGGGGTCGACCGCTTCGAGCGAGGCCAGGTCGGCGAGGTCGAGCGGGACGTGCTCGAGTTTCGCGCCGGCGACCTGCGAGCGGATCGCCGCGGCCGCCGTCTCGGCCTTCGCCGGGTCGCGGCTGCCGATCACCACCTCCGCGCCCGCGGAGGCCAGCTGCTCGGCGGTGAAGTAGCCGATCCCGGCGTTGCCCCCGGTCACCAGCACCCGCATCGGCGTCCCCTCCCCGTGCCAAGCTGTCCGCCATGGACAACGCTACCGGCTACCGGCGGTCGGCCGGCTCGGCCCGCGGCGAGGCCCGGCGCCGGGAGCTGCTGGCGAAGATCACCGACGACGTCGCCGAGAACGGTCTCGTCGACTTCTCGCTGCGCCGTGCGGCGCGGTCGGCCGGGACGACGCACAAGGTGCTGCTCTACCACTTCGACGGCGTCGAAGACCTGCTGCGGCAGGTGGTCTTCGCGTTGCGGGAACGACGGATCGGCAACGCGCTGACCGCGGTCGCCGCCTCGTCGTCGACACTGGCCGGCCGCGTCCGCGCCGCCTGGGAGAGCCTCCGCGACGAGGAGTCGGAGCTGCGGCGCGTCCTCGACCAGGCGATGGGCCTGGCGATGTACGACCCGGGCCGGTACGCCGCGCTCGGCCGTGGCGCGTCTCAGCAGTACCTGCCGACGCTGGTGTCGTTCTGCCCGCCCGGCTGGCCGGAGCAGCGGAAGTTCGAGGTCGCTTCGATGCTCCTCGCGACCCTGCGCGGATTCCTCGTCGACCTGCTGACCAGCGACGACGGCTCCGGCGCCGAGGCCGGGTTCGCGGCGTTGCTGCGCGCGGTCGAACGGGAGGAAGCGGCTCCCTGATCCTCGACAGTTTGCGAACCACGTGGTTCACTTCTGCTCGGGGGACTTCACTGGGAGGCCGGGATGCAGGTCGAGCTGTCCGCGGGAACCGTCGAGTACACCGACACGGGCGGGCCGGGCCCGGTCGTCGTCTTCGTCCACGGCCTGCTGATGGACGGCTCTCTGTGGGACGGCCCGGTCGCCGCCCTGGACGACCACCGCTGCGTGGTCCCGACCCTGCCACTGGGCGCGCACCGGGTGCCGATGCGTGCCGGCGCCGACCTTTCGCTGCCCGGCATCGCCGCTCTGCTGGCGGAATTCCTCGAGCGTCTCGACCTGCGGGACGTCACGCTCGCCGGCGTCGACACCGGGGGCGCGCTGGTGCAGCTGCTGATGGTCGCGGGCGAGCCCCGGATCGGCCGGGTGGTGCTGGCCTCGTGCGACGCGTTCGACAATTTCCCGCCCGGGCTCACCGGCAAGACGCTGTTCCTGACGGGGAAGCTGTCGCCGGGCCTGTTCGGGCTGTTCATGCAGCAGATGCGACTGCGTGCGGTCCGCCGGCTGCCGATCGCGTTCGGCTGGCTGACGAAGCGGGGTGACGCGGCGTCCGCCCGCTGGATCCGGCCGGTGCTCTCGCAAGCGGGTATCCGCCGCGACACGGTTCGCGTCCTGCGCGCGGCGGCCGCGTCGCCGGGGATCCTGCTGGACGTGGCCGAGCGGCTCCCGGCCTTCGACCGGCCGGCGCTGGTGGTGTGGGCGCGCGAAGACCGCGTGATGCCCCCGGAGCACGGTGAACGGCTGACGGCGTTGCTGCCGAAGGGAAAGCTCGTCGAGGTGGACGACAGCTACACGCTGGTTCCGCTGGATCAGCCGGCGGAGTTCGCGAGGCTGTTCCGGGAGTTCACAGCCGGCTGAGGCCGTGCAGGATGCGCTCCATCAGTTCGAGGCTCGGCCGGTTCCCCGATCCCTTCCGGGCGGTGTTGTGCACGGCGACGATCCCCCGGTCCGCCAGGTCGGACAGCAGCACCCGCGCCACCCCCAGCGGGATCCGCCGCCGCGCCGCGACCTCGGCGACCGACTGCGACGTCCGGAGCAGCGCGCAGATCTCCGTCTCCTCCTGCGTGCTCCCCCGCACGACGGCCCGCCCGCGCTGGGTGATCGACACGAGCGTC
Organism: Amycolatopsis sp. NPDC051106; assembly: GCF_040682775.1. NCBI lineage: Bacteria > Bacillati > Actinomycetota > Actinomycetes > Pseudonocardiales > Pseudonocardiaceae > Amycolatopsis > Amycolatopsis sp. NPDC051106. The sequence continues at coordinate 9,693 of NZ_JBFBBQ010000078.1, forward strand.
TCGATCGGCAGGTCCCGGGTCGGGCGTGTTCGGCCATGGGTGCGGAAGTACGGGCGGACCATCCCCGCCCCGCCTTCTTCGAGCACGGACCCCCAGTGCACAGCCAGCTCCTCACGGCGATTAATCCTTGTCGGCGATTATTTGACCTAAAGATCGAGTAGGCCGCAATCGACCGAACAGAGCAACGCCGGAAGATCAGCAGGTCAGCGCACCGACGGCGGGGCGGTACTGCCGCGAAGGACTAGTCGTGTCCCGAGAATCGACGGCGATGTCGCGATTTTTCCGCCGGACAACCTCGCCAGGAGCAGTCCGCCCGCCCAAGCGCCGAGCTCGGCCACGGGCTGCGCGACCGTGCTCAGCTCGAGCAGGTCGGCGAGGTCGTGATCGTCGAACCCGAGCACCGAGACATCCTCCGGCACCCGCAGCCCGGCCCGGCGCAGCGTCCGCAGCGCCCCGAACGCCATTTCGTCCGACGCGGCGAACACCGCGGTCGGCCGGCGGGGCAGGCCGAGGAGGGTACCCATCGCCTCTTCCCCGCCCGCGACGGTGAAGCCGCCGCCGGTCTCGAAGGCCGGCTCCGGCTCGCGGCCGTCCTCGCGGCACACCGCGTGGTAGACCTCGCGATAGGCGGCCAGGCGCCGCAGCGGCGTCGTGAACCCGAGCGGAATCGGCGGGCGCTCGCCGATGAACGCGATCTCGCGGTGGCCCAGCTGGACGAGGTGGCGCATCGCGGTCACCGCCGCCCCGTGGTCGTCGATCCCGACGGAGTCCCCGCCGGGTTCCTCGGTGCCGATCGTGACGAGCGGGACGTCGAGCGACCGCAGCAGCTCGCGTTCGGTCTCCTTCAGCGGCAGGGAAAGCACCAGCACGGCGTCGACCCGGCGGCGCAGCGGGAGGCCGGCGAAGAACCGCGCGCGGCCCGGCTCGTCGCCGAGGTTGTAGAGCAGCAGGCTGATCCCGGCGTCGCGCAGGACCCGCTCGACGCCGGAGATGAGGCGCGCGAAGTACCAGCGGTCGACGAAGGGCACGATCACGCCGACCGTCCCGGTCCGACCCGTGGCCAGGCTCGACGCGGCGGGCGAGATGGCGTACCCGAGCTCCGCGGCGGCCGCGAGCACCCGCGTCCGCGTGCTTTCCGCGACGCCGGGCACCCCGCGCAGGGCCCGTGACACGGTGGCCGCCGAGACGCCCGCCAGCCGCGCCACGTCGTCGAGCTTCTCCGGCATCCCCGACGCCCCTTCGTTGCAAGCGCTTGCAGCCATCCGAGGTCCTGCCATTGACAGTGCCCTTGATCAAGGCTAATCATCGATGCAAGCGCCTGCAATCCGCCGCTTGTCCGGCAAGGAGGCCGTCATGCGCCAGCTCCTCCCCTTCACCGGCGCGGCCCTGCTGGCCGCCACCGCGCTCAGCGCGTGTTCCTCCGCCGGCGGGCTGACGATCAACCTGTACATCTCGCCCGAGGACCACCTCCAGACCGTGGTCGACCGGTGCACGCAGGAAGCCGCGGGCCGCTACAAGATCGTCTACAACAAGCTGCCGCGCGGCGCGGACGGCCAGCGCGAGCAGATGGTCCGCCGGCTCGCCGCCGGCGACACCTCGCTGGACGTGCTCGGCCTCGACGTCACGTGGGTCCCGGAGTTCGCCGAAGCGGGCTGGGCGCAGGAGTGGACCGGCGCGAGCGCGGCGGCGGCCACGCAGGACGTGCTGCCCGGGCCGCTCGCGACCGCCAAGTGGAACGGAAAGCTCTACGGCGCGACGAAGAACACCAACGTCCAGCTGCTCTGGTACGACGACCGGATCACGCCGTCGCCGCCGAAGACGTTCGACGAGCTCATGACGCAGGCGCGGCAGCTGAAGGCCGCCGGGAAGCCGTACCAGGTGGTGTTCACCGGCGCGCAGTACGAAGGGCTGGTCGTCTTCTACAACACGCTGGTCGCCTCCGCGGGCGGCCACATCCTCTCCGACGACGGCAAGTCCGTGGTGATGGACGACGGCGCGGTGCGCGCGCTTTCGCTGTTGAAGACGCTCACCACGGCGGGGATCACCGACCCGTCGCTGACGAACCAGAAGGAGGACGACATCCGCCAGGCGTTCCAGCGCGGCCAGGCGGCGACCGAGCTCAACTGGCCGTTCGTGTATGCCTCCTACGCCAAGGAGAAGCCGCAGGACCTGGCCCACTTCAAGTGGACGCGCTACCCGTCGGTGGTCGCCGGTCAGCCCAGCCGCGTCACGATCGGCGGGTTCAACCTGGCGGTTTCCACGTATTCCCAGCACAAGCCGGAGGCGTTCGAAGCGGCGCTGTGCCTGCGCAACGCGACTTCGCAGAAGTACCAGGCCCTGGTCGACGGCATCCCGCCGAGCATCGCCTCGATTTACCGCGACAACGCGCCGTTGGACCCCGCGAAACCGGCGGACCCTCAGTCGAACCCCACGATGGCCGACCAGTACCCGATGAAGGGCGACATCCAGGCGGCCCTGACGAACGCGGCGGTCCGCCCGCTCACCCCGGCCTACCAGAACCTGTCGACGGTGATCTCGAAGGTCCTGTCACCCCCGGCGGAGATCGACGTCGAAGCAACGGCAAGCGAACTGCGCGAGCGGTTGACGGACGCGCTGAACTCGCGGGGCATCATCCCGTAGGAATTCCCGCCGGGGCGGGGACGGCGCTCGGCCCCGTCCCCCACGCACCACTTCCTGTTCATGAACTATTCAGTGGGCCTGGGGACGTTCTCGGGCGCACCACCTCTGAACTGCTCTTTTGCGTCTATTGGGTCCGATCGCGTCCGGGCCTGTCTGGACATCTGACGGCCTGTAGACGGCCTGACTTCTCGCTGCCCGTGTGCTTGTCTGGCCTGGTGGCAGCCCTCCCCCGTCTTCCTCATCCCCCTGCCGTTAGCGCCGGAGGGCCGGTGTCAAGGGTGGACGCTTGCGTCCATCGCGCAGCAACGCCGTGGGCGTCCTTGATACCGGTCGGCCGGTGTTAACGATCACCAACGAGGGATCGGTTCACCCGATCGTGGCGCTGAACGTCGTAACACTGATCGACTCGGCGGCGTCTCTGGGCGTATGCGCACGGATGGATCGACCATCTCCCGGCGGCGCGCGTACGCAGCCGACCCTCCGCGGGCCGCCCAGTGGCCGAAGCGGAACGGCAGGCCTTCCGTGTCACATGAGGGCGGGCCCGCCGCACGGGTGGTGACGTGCGCGCCCGTCGCAGGCAGCGCACCTATATCCCATAGAGCCAAATTCGACAACGCTACATATACAGAGAACACCGACGAACTGGAAGATCATTGCGAGCATATTTTTCGGGAAACTATCCACTAACCCACTCTGAACACCAGCGACTGTGGGAGTCAGCGACGGTTGTATTCGATGCGAACGCACTCCTAAACCTCTATCGATATTCCCCGGACCTGCGACAAGAATTCATAAGCATCCTAAATTCCGTTGCAGACCGACTCTGGACACCCTATCAGGTCGCTTCAGAGTTTCACGAGAACAGGGTCGACGTCATCAGGACTCAGAATAATCTAATAGCGGAGATACTCAGAACACTGGACAAGTCCTTTAGTTCATTCAATGGCAAGCTGAGAGAACACAAGAAGAACGCCTTTCTTGACATGACCAAGATCGAATTAAAGGTCGGAAACTTTATCGAGAAACTCAAAGCGGAAATCCAGAAAGAGTACTCTTCAAAGTTCGAAGCCCACGGTTTATCGCCTCAAAATGACAGCCTACTTCAATCCATCGGGATGCTATATCAAGACAAGGTGGGGGATCCATTCACAGAGGACAAACTCAAGGAAATATTCCAGGAGGGCGAAATAAGATATGCAAGCCAGGTTCCCCCCGGATTTCTTGATGCACCAAAAGGCGACGACCGCAAGTACGGCGATCTCATCTTATGGAAGGAGATGCTCCGCTACGCCGCAGCAACGAAGGTTGACATCTTGTTTGTAACCGATGACGCAAAGGAGGACTGGTGGTGGAAGTCTCAAGGAGAGACGATTGGCCCTCTTCCAGAATTGAGACATGAATTCACCCGAGAAACCGGTCAGATATTCTACTCATACAGTCCGGTTGCATTCATTGAGAAGATCGGGAAAAGTATCGATGCGAACATCGCCACAAGTCTTCTGGACGAGGTTGCCAATACAAGTCGCATGACCTCGGAAAATCGCTCACCGAAGTACGTCACCTCCGGCACAAAGGAGATTGACGGCATCGCCCGTGGGCGAGCCATCTCGAAGCGATACCTTCAGATAAGAGATCTTGAACGAAGCTTGGACGAGTACCGTTCCAGGCTCGCTCAAATTGACGGCAAATTGTCGGCCACGCATAGAAACTACGATCAAATCGAAGCCGACTTCAATAGTACTCTCTTGAACCTAGGTCGACTTGACCGCGAGATGGAAACACTGGAGCCGCATACTACTGAAGCTTACGATGCCATCGAATATCGCGAATCACTTACCTACAAACTAGACAAGCTTAGGACCGACAAGAAAACGCTTCAATCGATAATCGACGATCTTATCCAAGCAAGGGGGGCATACTTCAACGGTATGAGCAAGATCCAAAATGAGCTATCTTCAGAAGAGTTCAAGCATCTAACTTCAGAAAAGCCCAAGGGGCGAAAAACGGAGGATATCAACATGACATCGAGCAATAGCACCGAGCAGAACATTCCATTTTAGCCCTGGTGCAAGAAAACCCGAAATCGACGTCATATTCACACTCTTCCCGTGAAGGAACCAAGGCACTCGCCTTACGCACCGACCGCCTAGGTGGCCGTTAACGGCCTTCGCGAGCGCGGGCCTCGACTACGTCGAACGCCGGGACGGCATCCACGCCATGAGGCACTTCTTCGCCTCGACGATGCTCGCCAACGGCGTCTCGATCAAGGAAGTCGCCGAGTACCTGGGCCACCACGACCCGGGCTACACACTCCGGATCTACACCCACCTCGTCCCGTCGAGCCACAAGCGGGCTCGGGCCGCCACCAACCGGGTGTTCAAGCCCCGCCGGCCGCAGCAGACGGCCCAGGATTCCGTGACGGCCTGACGACGGCCTGGCGGGGCAAAAAGCAACAAAACAGCAGGTCAGAGGCGTATCGGTTTCTTGTTCATGAATTCTTCGATGCCCAGCGGCCCCAGCTCCCGCCCGATGCCCGACCGCTTGATGCCACCGAAAGGCAAATCCGCCTCGGACCCGCCCGACTTGTTCAGGTAGACCATCCCCGCCTCGATCCGCCGGGCCACCCGCACCGCCCGTTCGCGGTCCGTGCCGAACACGCTCGCACCCAGGCCGAACGGCGTGTCGTTGGCCAGCGCGATCGCCTCCTCCTCCGTCTCCGCGCGGAACACCAGCACCACCGGGCCGAAGATCTCCTCGTGGTAGGCCGCCATCTTCGGCGTCACGTCGGTGAGCACCGTCGCCTCCAGGTACGCGCCCGGGCCGGGGACGCGGCGGCCGCCCGCGCGCAGTGTCGCGCCCTCGTGGATCGCCTTCTCGACCTGGGCCGCCACCTCGTCGGCCGCCGCGATCGAGGCCAGGGGCGGCAGCGTCGTCGCCGGGTCGGCCGGGTCGCCCGGTACGTAGTACTCCGCGACGCGCTTGGCCAGCCGGTCGACGAACTCGTCGTAGAGCTCGCCCAGCACGATCATCCGCTTGGGCGCGTTGCACGACTGGCCGCAGTTGCGCATGCGGGCGGTCGCGGTGACCTTGACCGTCTCGTCCAGGTCGTCGGTGTCCAGCACGATCAGCGGGTCGGACCCGCCCAGCTCCAGGACGCACTTCTTGAGGTTCCGCCCGGCCTCGGCCGCAACGGAGATCCCGGCCTGTTCGCTGCCGGTCAGCGAGACGCCGACCAGGCGCGGGTCGGCGAGCATCCACGGGACCTGGCGGCTCGACGCGAACACGTTCACGTACGCGTCCGCGGGCACGCCGGCGTCCCGCAGCACGCTCTCGATCGCCGCCGCCGAACGCGGGCAGATCGACGCGTGCTTGAGCAGGATCGTGTTGCCCAGCACCAGGTTCGGCGCGACGAAGCGGGCGACCTGGTAGGCCGGGAAGTTCCACGGCATGACGCCGAGCAGCGCCCCGATCGGCTCCTTCGTCAGCACGGCTTCGCCGCCGCGGATCGGGAGGGGCTCGTCGGCCAGCAGATCCGGGCCGCGTTCGCCGTAGTACCGGAAGATGTCGGCGACGACGCCGACCTCGCCGCGGCCCTCGTTGATCCGCTTGCCCATTTCGAGGGTCATGACCGCGGCCAGCTCGCCGGCGCGTTCGGCGAACAGCTCCGCCGCGCGCAGCACGATCGCGGCCCGCTCGCCGACCGGCCGGGCGCGCCAGGCCGCGAACCCGCCGTGGACGCGGCCGATCGCGGCGCGGACCTCCTCGTCGGTCGCGTTCGGGATCTCCTCCACGAGTTCACCGGTGGCGGGGTTGGTGACGGAATACATGGCGGTCTCCTCTGCCCACGGTCGCCTACTGCATACTGTATACAGCATGGGACGGACAACCGACACCCGCGCGGCGGTACCACGCACGGCGTGATCGACTATCGTTTTCGCATGACGCTGGAGATCACCGGCGGAACCCCTTTCTCCGCCCTGGCAACGAATAGCTGGACCCGGCGCTACGCAGGTGGCGCGGTCACGTTCGGTTGCCCCGGGCGCATGTACGAACGCGCACCCCGGGTCTGGGGCGGCCGCGGTCTCGGCCTGCCCGAAGACGAGCTGCCGGCCTTCGCCGGCCAGCTCAAGCGCGTCATGAAGCACGAAACGTACTGGCTGGCGCGAGCGGAGTGCCCGGACCGCCGGGCGGGCGACGCCACGCGCTGGTCCCCAGGCCGCTACGACGACGAAGACGGCTTCGTCTACTTCGCCGGACCGTGCACCCACGGCGACCCGTGGCCGGGGTACCGGCCGGCGCGGAGCTTCACGATCGCCTTGCCCCAGGTCCGCGGCCTGCGCATCCGCGTCGCCGCCTACCTGGCCGCCGGCTGACCCTAGCGCCCATCAACCGGAGTGGCGCCCTGCCAAACGTCTTGAATGAGTCATTCAAGACCTCCGAAGACCTGAATAACTCATTCAAGACGTTCGAATCCGGCCGCGGCGGTCGGGCAGACGACATGAAAGGGTCGTTCATGTCGTCCCACGAGGTGAAAGACTCGTTCATGACATCGCCGCGCCGTGCCGCCCGAGCCGGAGCCCTCGCCGCAACCTTCAGCGGCATACCGTCGACCGCCCACGCACTCTTCACCGGCCGCGACCTGCTCGCCGCGACCCGCGCCGCCGGGACACTCCTCCCCGGCCGGCGCGACCGGCCCGGCGTCGCCGCCGGGCTGGTCGCGCACGTCGTCGTCTCGGCCGCCTGGACCGGGGTCCTCGCCGCGATCGCCCGCCGCCACCGTCTCGGACTGCTCCGGGGCGCGGCGGCCGGGCTCGTGATCGCGGCGCTGGACCTGGGCGTAGCCGGCCGGGCCTACCCGGCCGTGCGGGCGCTTCCCCGCGCCCCGCAGGTCCTGGACCACCTGGTCTTCGGCGCCGTCACCGGCGCCCTCCTCGACCGTCCACACAGGACGGATCAGGGCACCACCTGGACGACGTCACCGGGGTGCAGCGAGTTGTAGAACGTCACCGCTGCCGCGTGCGAAAGGTGCACGCACCCGTGCGACTTCACCTTCAGGCTGCCCTGGTGGAACGCCACGCCGGTGTTCGTGAAGAACACCGAGTACGGCATCGGCCCGTTGTACTGCTTGCTGTAGTGGTCGATGTCCTTGTACTGCACGTGGAACGTCCCGACCGGAGTCGGGTACTTCGCCAGCCCGACGGTGATCGGGACGCCGCCGTAGGTGACGTTCCCGGCGCCGTCCGTCAGCCACGCCGTATTCGAACTGCGCTGGACACAGGCCTTCGCGGCGGCGTCGCACGGCGTCGATGCCGCTTCGGCCGTCCCCGCGAACGCCAGGGTCCCCGCCATCGCGGCGACCCCGCCCAGTAGTGCGGTCATCCTCCGGTTCATCGTGTGCCTCCCGTTGTCGTTCGGCTACAGAAAGGAGGATGCCCCGTTTTCCGATCAACGAACCGGGGATCACTCCCGCGGTTGCGACAGCCGGAGGAATTCGTTCTGCTCGCGGTCGTAGCGCTGGGTCAGGCCGTTGCCGTAGCGGTCCCACCAGTTCGCCGTGTGGCCGCCCTGGCGGGTGGTCGTGTCCCCGTAGATCTGGCGGTCGTACTCGATGCGCGCGTCGTGGAACTCCTGCTGGAACTGCTCGGGCGTGAGGCCCTGCGCGTGCTGGACCGCCGCGTCGCTGATCGTGTTCGAGCTGCGGACGATGTCGTCGCCCGCCATGTGGTTGAGGATCGCGCGCACCCCGCCGGCGCCGCGCATGTGCGCGCCGGACATGACCGCGGCCTGCGTGCCGGGATCGGTGAAGTTGAGCGCGCCCGCGGTGCGCGCGTTGGCTGTCATCAGGTCGGCGACGACGGCGCGCTCTTCCGCGCTGCCGATGCCGTACTGCTCGCGCGCCGCGATGATCCGGTCGTAGCCGTTGTGCATGTTCTGCCGGAAGCCGTACGCCTCCGGTACGCCGCCCTGCTCCCCCGTCGCGCCTTCGGAGCGCATGATCGAGTCGACGACCCGCGGGTCGAGCTGCTGCGGCGCCGCCGCGGCCGCCGCTCCCCCGCCACCGCCCTGGGCGGCGTCTTGGCCACCGCCGTAGGCCTGCGCGACGTCGGAATCGGCCGCGTTGTACCCGTTCGCGGCCGTCTGGACGTTCTGGTTGACGTTCGTGATCAGGCTCAGGAACTTCTGCAGCGCGCTCCCCAGCGAAGAGTGCAACGCCGAGTTCGCAGCGGCGACCCCGCTGCCGATGCCGGCGAACGACAACGCGTCCAGCACCAGGCCCTCCAGGTCGCGGGTGGTCGACAGGAAGGACGACCCGACTTCTTCGACCGCCTTGGCGACCGTCCCCATTTCGGTGGTTTCGGCGCGGTAGGCCCCGGCACTCATGCTCTGCTCCCTCCGGACACCGGCTGTGCGCGTCGAGAATTCCCCACCGGACGATCCCGGCACACGGCCGAATTACCCACTGACCGAACCTCGCCTGTCGTTCATCTTCAGTTCACGCGGGGTTCTCCTGGCGCGGTATCAGACCTCCATGACTCCCCAGACGCTCGACACGATCGCGTCCGAACAGCTCGACCTCCAGCTGCACATCGTCGAGGACCGGCTGCGCCAGGACTACGCGGACCTGGACCGCACGGCCGCCCACACCCTCGTCGAACGGGAACGGACCCGGTTCGCCTCCGCGCGGATCCACGCGTTCGTCCCGATCCTCGTCGAACGGGCCGTCCGCGAGTCCCTCGAGGAACCGCCGGGCCGCCACCGGCGCTAAAGTCGGGAGATGGACAAGCCCCAGGACGACCCGGACGTCGTGGACGGTGAGATCGTCGACGAGACGCCGACCGCCGCACTGGCGATCCCTTCGCCGCCGCTGCCGGACCCGGACTACAGCGAGGGCGGGGTGCCCAGCTTCGACTTCGTCCGAGACAAGATCGAGAACCGCTACACGACGTCGGTGGGCGCCACCGAGCTGGCGGGGCTGGGCACCGAGAACACCGCCGAAACCCTGGACAAGCAGATCGCCGACCGCGACCAAGCCGCCAAGGACCGGCTGGCCGAGATCCGCCGCTCGATGCGCGGCGAGTGACTCAGCCGAAGATCGCGACCGGATCGCCGGTGTACCAAGCGTTTTCGATCCGCACCCGGCGCATGGCCCAGCGGTCGCCGTCGCGGACCAGCGTGACGTCGTAGCGGTTCTTCAGCAGCGCGTGCCGGCCGTGGTCGTCGCTCAGCAGGTGCTGGGCCTCGACCAAGGCCGTCAGCCGCGCGGTGTCGCCGTCCACCGTGACGCGCGGGTTGGTCACCTGGTGCGTCGTGTCGACGCGGCCCTCGAACAACGCGAGGATCGTGTCGACGATCGCGTCCCGGCCCGTCATCAGCGGCGGCTCCGCACCCCAGCGCGCGGCCGCCGGCCGGAAGTCCAGCTCCGCGTCGGCGGCGAACGACGACGCGAACAGCTCCCGGTCCTTGAGGTCCTGGCCGAGGCCGAAGCGGTACAGCGCGTCGATGATTTCGGCGCGGTCGCGCGGATCCGTGGTCATGTCCCCAGCCTCGCCACGCCCGCGAAGCCGATCAACGCGCTTCTGTGCCACGATCGTGAAGCAGGAGTTGACGATGGAGGGGCGGGATGGCCGAGACCCGCGAGGTCGAGTCGTTCCTCGCGCTGGCCGAGGAGCTGCACTTCGGCCGCACCGCGGAACGGCTGCGTGTGTCGACCGCCCAGGTCAGCCAGACGATCCGGAAGCTCGAACGGCGGATCGGCGCGCCCCTGTTCACCCGGACCAGCCGCCGCGTCGAGCTGACGCCGCTGGGGCGGCAGCTCCTCGCCGAGCTCGGGCCGGCGTGGTCGGCGGTCGGCGCGGCCCTGGACCGGGCGGCCGAGGCCGGCCGCGGGGTCACCGGCACGCTGCGCGTCGCGTTCGGCGACGCCGCGGGCGGGCAGCTGCTGGCCGGGGTGGCCGAGCTGTTCCGGCGGCGGGCGCCCGGCTGCGCGGTCGAGTTCCGCGAGGTGCGCCCGGCCGAGATCCTGCCGTGGCTGCGGGAGGGCGAGGTGGACGTCGTGCTCGCCGGGCTCCCGCTCGACGACCCCGGCCTGGTCACCGGGCCGGTCCTGGTGCGGGAGGCGCGCTTCCTCGCCGTGGCGGCGGGCCATCCGTTCGCGCGGCGCGACGCCGTCCCGGTCACGGACCTCGCGCGGGTCACGGTGCTGCGCTGCGCGCTGCCGGACCCGTGGCTGGACGACCACGCTCCCGGAGCGACGTCGCGGCCGCGCGCCGGGCTGCAGGAACTGCTCACGCTGGCCGGCGCCGGCGAAGGCGTGCTGCCGGTCGGCGCCCACATCCGGCGCTACTACCCGCGGCCCGACGTCGCGTACGTCCTGCTCGACGGCGCGCCCCGGCTCGAGTGGGCCCTCTTCTGGCGCGACGGGTCCGCGACGGCCCGCGTGCGCGCCTTCGCCGAAGCGGCGGCCGACCTGGTCCGCGAACCGGCCTGACGACCGTCCCCGACGGGACAGCACACGTATCCGGCGGGACGACACGGCGGAAGCCCCGTGCCCGGCCGTGTCGTCCGCCCGAGTACGCGTCTCGTCCGGCCGGGGCGGGAGCTGGTCAGCCCGGCAGCCAGCGCATCTCCACCGGCTGGCACGCGGCGATCGCCGTCAGCCGGTTCGGGAACACCCGTACCCGGCCGGCGAGTCCGGTCAGCCGCACGACCCGGTCGGCCACGGTCCCGGGCCTGACGATCAGGCAGCCGGCTATCCCGCGGTCCCGGCAGCTTTCCACCGCCGCGAGCAGTCCCCGGGCTCCCTGCGCCGACAAGAACTCCAGCGTCGTGAGGTCGAGCACCAGCAGGCGCGGTCCCGGCAGCTCGCAGATCGCGGCTTCGATCAGCGTCGTCCACCGCAGCACGGTGGCGATGTCCAGCTCACCGCGGAGCTCGACGACCAGCGCACCGCTGATCCGCTCCGCGACGGCTTCTTCCCGCTCGCGCATCGCGCGCCTCCCCGGAGCCGGATCGGGGCCGGCTCCCGGCCATCGTCCCACTCCCGCGCGGTCGCGGCCGTCCCGATGGCGGACGGCCCAACCGGCGCGGCCGTCCGGCTCAACGTCCACTGTGGAGACTCAGCCGCACCAGCCACTCCCGCAGCACCGTCACCTCGGCCGCCGTCAGCTCGCCCGGCACCGTCTCCGGCAACCGGGCGGCGAGGGTCGTCGCCGTCACCGCGAGGTCGCCGGGCTCCGGCGACGCGTCGGCCAGCACACCGGACAGCACGCTTTCCCGCACACGGACGGAAAACCCGGGGTCCGGGTAGAGCTCCGGCCGGGTGATCATCGACAGCGCGACGCCGGCGTTGGCCGCCATGACCATCTGCGCGGCGAGCGGCGGCGGCACCTTCAGCCGTCCGGCGGCCGCGCACCGCTCCAGGACCGCGAGCAGCAGGCCGTGCGCCTCGGCGGCCGCGCCGGGCGGCGTCGACAGGCCCGAGTACATCAGGCGGTAGTGGTTGGGGTTGCCGACCGCGAAGGCGACGTGGTTGTCCCAGCCGTCACGCAGGTCGCGCACCGGGTCGTCCGACGGCTCGGCGGCCCGCTTGCCGGCGAGGTACTTCTCGAACCCGAGGTCGACGACGGCGGCGAGCAGGCCCTCCTTGTCGCCGAACTGCCGGTACAGCGCCGGCGCGCCGACTCCGGCGGCCTCACAGACCGCCCGTGTGGAGAAGTCGGCCTCGGCGGAGTGCGCCAGCAGGTCGGCCGCCGCCTCCAGAATCCGCGTTCTCACGTCCACGACAGGGACGCTACCAGCGGATATCATCGATATCAAGCAGGAGGTAGCGTCGGTTCGCGGACTGTGTTAGCGTCGATTACACATTAACGACAACGCCGATACCGAAGGACTCGCCATGCCGTTCGCCAACTTCAAGGTCCCCGCCGGCACCCTCACCCCGGAGCAGAAGGAGCAGCTCGTCACCCGCACCACCGACCTGTACGCCGAGATCTACGGCGACCGCGCCCGCGCGAACACGATGGTGCTGGTCGAGGAGGTCGCCGACGGCGGCTGGGGCATCGGCGGCGACGTGCTCACCCTCGCGAAGCTGCAGGCCGGGTGACGTCAGGCTTCCGTAACCCTCGCGTGGAATCATCGGTACGCCGCCGAAGTTGCACAAGGGGCAGCACCACACGAGGAGAAGGAGTGACGCCGTGAGCACGTCAACCGAAAGGGCCGTCCTGGCCGGCGGCTGCTTCTGGGGAATGCAGGAGCTGTTCCGCCGTCAGCCTGGGGTGATCTCGACCCGGGTCGGTTACAGCGGCGGCGACGTCCCGAACGCCACCTACCGCAACCACGGCACGCACGCCGAGGCCATCGAGGTGGTCTACGACCCCGCGCGGACGACGTTCCGCGACCTGCTCGAGTTCTTCTTCCAGGTGCACGACCCGACGACGAAGAACCGCCAGGGCAACGACATCGGCCTGAGCTACCGTTCGGCGATCTTCTTCGAAAACGACGAGCAGAAGCGCGTCGCCGAAGACACGATCGCCGACGTCGAGGCGTCGGGGCTGTGGCCCGGCAAGGTCGTCACCGAAGTCAGCCCGGTGGGCGACTTCTGGGAGGCCGAGCCGGAGCACCAGGACTACCTGCAGCGCATTCCGAACGGGTACACCTGCCACTTCGTGCGCCCGGGCTGGAAGCTTCCCAAGCGCGAGAAGACCGCCTGACACAGTCGTACCAAGAAGGCCCCTTCGCCCACGGCGAAGGGGCCTTCGCCGTTCGGACGCGGGAAAGATCACCCGAACGGCGGTGAGCCGCTTTCCGTCCTGAGTGGACGGTCAGCCGATCGAATCCCAATAGCGGGAAATGTCCTTTTTGGGAGTTATTGCGTCCGGTAGATAAGACCGTACGTTAGTCGCTTGTTCACGAGGCTCCGGCACCGGATTCTGATTTCCGTTCCACAGCACCACCTCTCGTCCCCATGACCCGGCCCGGCCTCGACCCCGGGCCTGGTTCACCCTGCCCGGAGGGAATTCCTCGATGGATCTGAGACGTCCTGTCGTCTTGGCAGCAACCGGCGTACTCGTCGGCGCGCTGTGCATCACCGGCACCGCCCAGGCACAACCCACCCCGAACGCCGCACCGGACGCCGCCCCGACCGCCCTGGCCCAGGCCACCACCGCGGCCGCCGGTCTCGTGGCGAGCAGGCCCGCCGCGCTGCACGCCAGCGCGGACGACGTCTTCCTGGCCCAGAAAGCGATTTCCGCCACCAACGGGCTGCAGTACATCCCGTACGAGCGCAGCTACAAGGGCCTGCCGGTCGTCGGCGGCGACTTCGTGGTCGCGACGAACTCGACGGGCCAGGTGCTCGGCACCTCCGTCGCACAGGACCAGACCATCAACCTCGCCACCACCGGCGCGAAGATGACGAAGGCCGCGGCCGAGGCGACCGCCCGGCAGCAGCTGTCCGCCGTGGACAGCGTGAGCCCCGCCCAGCAGGTCGTCTACGCGCTCGGCTCGCCCACGCTGGCGTGGAAGAGCACCGTCGTCGGCCGCGACGCCGAGGGCCCGAGCCGGCTCGACGTCATCGTCGACGCCGCCACCGGCAAGGTGCTCAAGACCCAAGAGCACGTCATGAACGGCGACGGCACCAGCGCGTACAACCGCCCGAACCCGGTGCACCTCGACACCACGCAGTCCGGCAGCACGTACTCGCTGAAGGACCCGAACCACCCCACCGAGTCCTGCCAGGACGCGGCCAACAACACGACGTTCAGCGGTCCCGACGACGCGTGGGGCAACGGCAACGCGACCAGCCGCGAGACCGGCTGCGTCGACGCGCTCTTCGCCCTCCAGACCGAGAACAAGATGCTCTCGCAGTGGCTGGGCCGCAACAGCTTCGACGGCAACGGCGGCGGCTGGCCGGTCCGCGTCGGCCTGAATGACCAGAACGCCTACTACGACGGCACCCAGGTCCAGATCGGCAAGAACACCAACGGCCAGTGGATCAGCTCGATCGACGTCGTGGCGCACGAGCACGGCCACGGCATCGACGACCACACCCCGGGCGGCATCTCCGGCGCCGGCACCCAGGAGTTCGTCGCGGACGTCTTCGGCGCCTCCACCGAGTGGTTCGCGAACGAGCCCTCGGGCGGCGACGTGCCGGACTTCCTCGTCGGCGAGACGGTCAACCTGGTCGGCTCCGGCCCGATCCGCAACATGTACAACCCGTCGGCGCTGGGCGACAAGAACTGCTACGACAGCTCGGTCCCCAACGGTGAGGTGCACGCGGCCGCCGGCCCGGGCAACCACTGGTTCTACCTGCTGGCCGAAGGCACCAACCCGACCAACGGGCAGCCGACCAGCACGACCTGCAACAGCTCCACGGTCACCGGCATCGGTGTCCAGAACGCGGTGAAGATCTTCTACAACGCGATGCTGCTCAAGACCTCCAGCAGCTCGTACCTGAAGTACCGCACCTGGACGCTGACCGCGGCGAAGAACCTGTTCCCGGGCAGCTGCACCGAGTTCAACACCGTCAAGGCGGCGTGGGACGCGATCAGCGTGCCGGCGCAGTCGGCCGACCCGACCTGCTCGGCGACCGGCACCGTCACCGTGTCCAACCCGGGCAACCAGTCGACCGTCACCGGCACCGCGGTGAACCTGCCGCTGTCGGCCTCGGGCGGCACCGCGCCGTACACCTGGACCGCGACCGGCCTCCCGGCCGGCCTGTCGATCAACGCCTCCACCGGCACGATCTCGGGCACCGCGACCACCGCGGGCACCTCGAACGTCACGGTGACGGCGAAGGACGCGGCCGCCAAGACCGGCACGGCGTCGTTCAGCTGGACCGTCGGCACCACCACCGGCTGCTCCGGCCAGAAGGTCGTCAACGGCGGTTACGAGTCGGGCAGCGGCAGCTGGACCGGGACCACCGGCGCCATCGGCCAGTGGGGCTCGCAGGGTCAGGCCGCGCACGGCGGCACCTACAGCGCCTGGCTCGACGGCTACGGCTCCACCCACACGGAGTCCGTCGCGCAGTCGGTGAGCATCCCGGCCGGCTGCCACGCCAGCCTGACGTTCTACCTGCACATCGACACCGCGGAAACGACCACCACGACCGCCTACGACAAGCTGACCGTCACCAACGGCAGCGCGACGCTGGGCAGCTACTCCAACCTGAACAAGGCCTCCGGGTACGCCCTCAAGACGATCGACGTCTCGTCGGCCGCCGGCGGCACCCTGGCGCTGAAGTTCACCGGCACCGAGGACAGCTCGCTGCAGACCTCGTTCGTCATCGACGACGTGGCTGTCACCCTGAGCTGAAGCTGAACCGCTGAAGCGGGGAGACCGGGCTTCCGGTCTCCCCGCTTCTCCGTTTCCGGAGCAGAATCGCCCCATGGACACCGAAGAGCTGCGCGCGACCCAGGCCCCGCTGAAGGACAAGTACCGCGAGCAGCCGGAGAGCGCACTCGTCACGCTGCACGCCGACGCGGAGCTCGACGGCCTCGGGATCTCCTGCAAGGTCGAGACCGGCCGCGCGGTCGTCGAGGCCGGCTTGCACCCGGCCACCGGCGGCGACGGCAGCCTCGCCTGCTCGGGCGACATGCTGCTGGAGGCGCTCGCCGCGTGCGCCGGGGTGACGCTGCGGGCCGTGGCGACCTCACTGGGCCTCGAGGTGCGCGGTGGCCGCGTGCGCGCCGAAGGGGACCTCGACTTCCGCGGCACCCTCGCCGTCGCCAAGGACGCCCCGGTGGGCTTCCGCGCGATCCGGCTGTCGTTCGCGCTGGACACCGACGCCTCCGAAGAACAGCTCGCCACGCTGAAGAAGCTGACCGAGCGCTACTGCGTCGTCTTCCAGACGCTGCGGACGCCGCCGGAGTTCGCCGTCACGCTGTCCGCGAACTGACCGGGCTCAGGGAGAAACCCGGAGGACAAAGCGGACGCAGTTGCCCTAGCTTGGCGGGGTCACCGAGAGGGGAACCGCCATGCCCGAACCGGACAGTGCCGTCCAGGTGCGCGGACTCGTCAAGACCTACGGGTCGACCCGCGCGCTCGACGGCGTCGACCTCGACATCCCGGCCGGGCGGGTGCTCGGCCTGCTCGGCCCGAACGGCGCCGGGAAGACGACCACGGTCCGCATCCTGACGACGCTGCTGCGGCCGGACTCCGGCGAGGCGCACGTGGCCGGGTACGACGTCCTGACCCAGCCCGACGAAGTGCGGCAGCGGATCGGGCTGTCCGGCCAGTACGCGGCGGTCGACGAGAACCTCACCGGGTTCGAAAACCTCTACATGGTCGGGCGGCTGTACGGCCGGCGGAAGTCCGCCGCCCGGTCGCGCGCCCGGGAGCTGCTCGCGCGGTTCGCGCTCGAGGAGGCCGCGGACCGGCCGGCGAAGGGCTATTCGGGCGGCATGCGCCGGCGGCTCGACCTGGCCGGCGCGCTGGTCGCCGAGCCGACCGTCGTGGTCCTCGACGAGCCGACCACCGGCCTGGACCCGGGCGGGCGCCTCGACACTTGGGGCGTCATCAAGGAGCTGGTCGCGGACGGCACGACCGTGCTGCTGACCACCCAGTACCTCGAGGAGGCCGACCAGCTCGCCGACTCGATCGTGGTGATCGACCACGGCCGGGTGATCGCGCGCGGTACCGCCGACGAGCTCAAGGCGCAGATCGGCGGCGAGCGGCTGGAGCTGGTCGTCGCCTCGGCCGCGGACCTGCCGGCGACGCTGGAGGTGCTGCGCGAGGTCGGGACCGGCGAGCCGTCCGGCGACGACCACACGCGGCGGGCGGAGATCCTCGTCGACACCGGGCCGAAGGCGCTCATCGAAGCCCTGCGCCGGCTCGACGGGCAGGGCATCGCCGTCCAGGACGTCGCCCTGCACCGGCCGACGCTCGACGACGTGTTCCTGTCCCTGACCGGCCACGGCGCCGAGACCGCGCCGGCCGAGGAGGTGGCGAAGTGAACGCGATCGCGAAGGGTATTTCGGACGGCGGCATCATCACATGGCGCAACCTGATGAACGTCCGCCGCAACCCCGACTGGCTGATGGCCGCCACGCTGCAGCCGATCATGTTCGTGCTGCTGTTCGCGTACGTCTTCGGCAACGCGATCGGCGGCGAGTCGGGCGGCGCGGCCTACCGCGAGTTCCTCATCGCGGGGATCTTCGCCCAGACGGTGGCGTTCAACTCGGCGTTCACCGTCATCGGCTTCGCCAACGACCTGCAGAAGGGCATCATCGACCGGTTCCGTTCGCTGCCGATGTCCCGGATCGCGGTGATCCTCGGCCGCACGACGTCCGACCTGGTGGTCAGCGTCGTGGCGCTCGTCGTGATGTCGCTGTGCGGCCTGATCGTCGGTTGGCGCATCCGCGGCAGCTTCTGGGACGCGCTGCTGGGCTACCTGGTGATGCTGATGTTCGCGTGGGCCCTGTCGTGGGTGGGCGCGCTGATCGGCCTGGCGGCGCGCAGCGTCGAGGTGGCCCAGAGCCTCGGGCTGGTCTGGATGTTCCCGCTGAGCTTCATCTCGTCGGCGTTCGTCCCGACGCAGACGCTGCCGGCGTTCCTCAAGGCGATCGCGGACTGGAACCCGTTCACGGCGGTGATCAACGCGACGAGGGACCTGTTCGGCAACCGGTTCGGGCCGGCGCCTTCGGGGTGGCCGGCGGAGAACGCGGCGCTGTACGCGATCCTGTGCTGCGTGGCGATCATCGCTGTGTTCGCGCCCTTGGCGACGGCGAAGTACCGGCGGGTGGCGAGCAAGTAGCACTGTCCGAAGTGGACCTCAGTCGAGGTCCTCTTCGGACAGCTCCACGATCGGGATCACCCGCTTGACCTCCCTGGCCTTCGCCCGGTGGTCGGCCAGGAACGGGTACTGCGCCTCCAGCTCCGCCCACGTCCGCACGTAGTCCGCGCCCAGCAGCGGCAGTGCCTCAGCCGCGAACTCGCGCCCGTCCACCTCCGCCGTCACCCGCGAGTCGGCCTCGAGGTTCAGGTACCAGTCCGGATGCTTCGGCGCGCCGATGTTCGACGCCACCACCAGCAGCCGGTCGCCGTCGCGGTGGTACATCATCGGGACCGTGCGCGGCTCGCCCGTGCGGCGGCCCGTCGTCGTGAGCAGCAGCAGCCGCTCGCGGTGCATGCCCTCGACCTCGCCGCCCGCCCGGAACTGCTCGATCACGCGGCGGTTCGTCGCCTGGACGTCGACGGTGTCCACGGTCACTGGTCGTAGTAGCGGGTCGGCGGGGGCTCCTGCGGTGACCGCTGCCGCGTCGGCGCCGCGGGTTGCTGCTGGGACCGGCGCCGGTGCAGCGTGCGGGCGCTCGCCGCCATGCTGTTGACCACCGCGGCGATCACGAGCCCGATGACGAGGTTGATCGCGGCCGTGGCGATCTTCGCGCTCGGCGCGACGGTCAGCGTCAGCGGCAGGACCACCGCGATCAGGGTCACCAGGACCATGATCCAGCCGAAGAACTGCGACGGCGCGGGCGTGGCGACGCTGAGCAGGTGCATCAGCCCGGTGGCGAGCAGGGCCACCGCGGCGGCGACCAGCGCGTACGTCGTGGTGCTCGCGTTGCCCCAGACGCCTTCGCCTTTTGGGGCCAGCACTTCGACCTCGAAGACGCCGCGCGCGATCAGCAACCCGACCACCGCGAGCAGGGCCGCGATCACCGCCGTCGCCACGCCGCCGGCCCACAGCCGGCGCGCGTCGATCCCCGGGCGGACGTCCTGGGGCTGGTTCCCGTAGTAGTCGGACATCAGAGCCTTCCTGGGTCGGCTGCCTCTCGGGGTCGATTGTCCCCTGTTTCGGCTCCGGCCGCGCGACTTGCGCTGGAGCGCACTCCAGCTCGTACCGTCGAGGCCATGAGCACCGCACAGCACAAGATCGGATCGAGTTTCGGCGCCACCACCACGGCCGCCGAAGCCGTCGCGGGCATCGACCTCACCGGCAAGCTCGCCGTCGTCACCGGCGGCTACTCCGGGATCGGCCTCGAGACCACCCGCGCGCTCACCGGCGCCGGCGCGCACGTCGTCGTCCCGGCCCGCCGCCGCGCGACCGCCGAGGAGGCCCTCGCGGGCATCGACGACGTCGAGGTCGACGAGCTGGACCTGGGCGACCTCGGCAGCGTGCGCGCGTTCGCCGAGCGCTTCCTGGCCACCGGACGGCGGATCGACCTCCTCATCGCCAACGCGGGCGTGATGGCCTGCCCCGAGACGCGCGTCGGCCCGGGCTGGGAAGCCCAGTTCGCCACCAACCACCTCGGTCACTTCGCGCTGGTCAACCGGCTGTGGCCGGCCGTCGCCGACGGCGCCCGCGTGGTCTCGCTGTCCTCCCGCGGGCACCACTACTCGCCGATCCGCTGGGACGACGTCCAGTTCGAGCGGGGCTACGACAAGTGGGCGGCCTACGGGCAGGCCAAGACGGCCAACGTGCTCTTCGCCGTCCGGCTCGACGAGCTGGGCGCTTCCCGGGGCGTCCGCGCGTTCGCGCTGCACCCCGGCGGGATCATGACGCCCCTGCAGCGGCACCTGCCGAAGGAGGAGATGATCGAGCGCGGCTGGATCGACGAGGCCGGCACCTTCCTCGTGCAGTTCAAGACGCCGGAGCAGGGAGCGGCGACCACGGTCTGGGCCGCGACGTCACCGCAGCTGGCCGGGCTCGGCGGCCTGTACCTCGAGGACTGCGACGTCGCCGAGCTGTCCCCTCCGGACGCCGAGGGCATGACCGAGTCGGGCGTCCGCCGGTACGCCGTGGACCGCGAGGAGGCCCGTCGCCTGTGGACGCTGTCGGCGGAGCTGACCGGCGTGGACGCTTTCGCATGATCTTTTGACGTTTGCCGGTCACGCCATCTGGGTACACCGCGGCCGTGGCCGACGACGGCGGGAGAACGGGGAACGCGCCGATGAGCGACGCGGACGACGTCACGTGTGCCCGGTTCGCCCTCGGCGAGTTCGCCGTCCGACCGCGCCCCCTCGACGAACGTCCGCCGGACCTGCTGGCCGGGCGCTACGAGGTCGGTCGGCTGATCGGCAGCGGCGGCACCGCGCGCGTGTACCGCGCCTACGACCTCCGGCTCCAGCGGGAGGTCGCGGTCAAGATCTACGACCTGGACGTGGTCGCGCTGGACCAGCGCCGCCGGCTGCGCGAGATGAGCATCCAGGGCAGCATCACCCACCCGGGCGTGGTCGCGCTGCTCGACAGCGGCACCGACCACGGCCGGACGTACCTGGTGATGCAGCTGGTCGAGGGCGAAAACCTGGCGGAGCGGCTGCTGAGTGGCGCGATGCCGGCAGCCGAGGTGACGGCGCTGGCCGACGGGCTCGCCGAGGCGCTCGCCCACGTCCACGCGCTGCGGGTCGTCCACCGGGACCTCAAGCCCGCCAACGTGTTCCTGTCCGCGGACGGCCCGCTGATCGGCGACTTCGGCATCGCCCACGCCCTCGACACGACGCACATCACCGGCACGGGCGTGGTCCCGGGCACGGCGGCGTACCTGGCGCCCGAGCAGGTCGGCGGCGAACCCGCGGGCCCGCCGGCGGACGTGTACGCGCTCGGGCTGATCCTCCTGGAGTGCGCGACGGGCCGCCGCGAGTACCCGGGCACGATGATCGAGGCGGCGATGGCCCGGTTGACCCGGCCGCCGCGGGTGCCGGAGGATCTGCCGCCCTCGCTGGCGCACACGCTGCGCCGGATGACCCAGCGCGAACCGGCCGACCGCCCGACGGCGGCGGAGGTGCGGCAGCTGCTGCACGCACCGGCCCCGGCGCCGACGTTGCCGTGGGCGAGCGGACGGTTCGCCGCGGCGGGGGTGCTGCGAAGATGGCACCGCGCGGCCCCGGCCGGCCGCGGAGTACGTGGCCGGCTCGGCGGGGTGGGCCGCCGCCAGGCAGCGGTGGACGACAGCGGGCAGGTCGGCGCTGCGTCGATCGCCGGAGAGCCTGGCAAGTTCGACGGAGCGGCAAGCGACCCCAACCGACCCGAACGCGCCACCGACCACCACCAGCCGAGCGATGGCTCACGGGCGGGCGCGGCAGCGATCGCCCGAGAGTCCGGCCAGTTCGCCGGCACGGCAAGCGACCGCGGCGGGCAGGCACCCGCCACCGACCACCAGCCGAGCGACAGCGGGCAGGCGGGCGCGGCAGCGATCACTCGAGAGTCCGACCGGTTCGACAGCGCAGCAAGCGACCCCGGCCGGCGCGAACTCACCACCGACCACCACCAGCCGAGCGACAGCGGGCAAGTGGGCGCGGCAGCGATCGCCGGCCGGCACAGCCCGTCCACCGTGCGCGACACCGGCGTTCCGCACCAGTCCCGACCCAGCGGCCCCCGCAAGATCCTCACCGCCGTGGGTCTCTCGCCGGCGAGCCACCCCGCCCAGCGCCGCCGGTTCACCGCGGCCGCCGGGCTGACCGCCGCGGCCGTCGCCGCCGTTTCCGCCATGGTGCTCTCCGCTCCGGAACCCGGCGCCGGGACTTCGACCCCCGCCCAGCCGCCGGCGCCCAGCTCTTCCGCTCCCACCCAGGCGCCGCTCGCCGGATCCGGGACGCCCGACCCGGCGGGCCCGGGCGCGACCGAGTCCGCCGAGCTCGAACCCGCCGCCGTCACGCACCAGCCCCAGACCCGGGCCCAGCCCCAGACTGAGCCGAAGCCCGGCAAGCCACCGAAGCCCGAGACCCACGGCAACGGCAACGGCAGGACCAAAGGCAAGGGTCCGGGCCACGACTAGGACCACCGGCCGGGCCGGACAGGGCCCAACGGCCCTGGTGCCGGAAACCCATTCCGAATAGACCGTAAGTCGTCACGAATTGTTTCCCCGAATTCGAACTCGAAGCAATAACGACCGGTAACCGGAACTCGCCCCGCCCCGACACACATCACGTGTCCGCACCGGGTTTCGCGCCGGGCACCACCGCCGGGAATCCCTGTCCCGGCCGGTTCGCCGACTTTCCGGAGGTCTTGATGAGTGTCCACGCTGCCCTGGTGCGGCCGGTTTTCGGAACACCGCGCGGACGGCACGCCAAGCCCGGCCCCGCGTGGCCGCGCGTGGCCGTCAGGACGCTCTTCCTCTTGTGCGCGGTGCTCTCCGCCGGTGCCGTCGCCGGCGCCGGCTGGCCGCCCGTGCTGCTCGTCGTGCCCGCCGCCGCGCTCGTGCTGCTCGTCGCCGGCGTCGTGAAACTGCGGACCGCGGCCCGGAAGATCGACTCCATCTTCACCGAAGAACTGACGAGGGAAACGCCTGCCGAAATCCGCGAGAGCATCGAGATCTCCTGACTGCAGATCATTTCCCGGTCGCCACAAAACCGCTCCTCGGCAAAGGGTCAAGGACCAGGGATGGGCCTCTCGCCCGGTTTCCCTTTTGATCAACGGAAAAGCGGTCGGAACCCGCATCGGCCGGACGTTCGGGTCCACCAGGGCCGAGCTACGGCAGGTAAGGCCGGAGGGTCGCCGCGGTCACCCGGTCGAGAAGCCGGTCCGACAGGACGCGCGTGAGACGGGTCAGGAAAGCCGCGTCGCGGCCGATCGTGTAGCGCGTGCGCGGACGCCGCGCGGTAGCGGCCTTGGCGACGATCGATCCGGCCTCGTCCGCCGGCATGCCCGCCCGCGTGAACCGCTGCGAATGGGCGACGACGGCCCGCACGAGCCCGCCGTACCGCTGCTGGTGTTCGGCGGTCATCTTCTCGGCGAGGCCGGTGGCGGTGGCGGCGCCGCGGTCGCCCATCTCGGTCCGCACCGCGCCGGGCTCGACGACCACGACCTGCACCCCGTGCGGGGCGAGTTCCCGGCGAAGGGAGTCGCTGACCGCTTCGAGCGCGAACTTCGTCCCCGCGTAGGGCCCGTACGTGGCCATCGCGACCTTGCCGCCGACCGAGCTGATGTTCACGATCCGGCCCCGGCTGCGGTGGAGGAACGGCAGCAGCGCCTGCGTGACGGCGACGTGCCCGAACAGGTTGACGTCGAACAGGCGCCGCCATTCGGCCAGCGGAAGGGTTTCGACGGGCGCGTTGACCGAGATGCCCGCGTTGTTGACGAGGGCGCGCAGCGGGCGGCGGTCCGGGTCGGCGGCGACGCGGGCGGCGAGAGCCTCGACGTGCTCGGGTCGCGTGATGTCGAGGAGCACCGGCTCGACGCCGGCGGCCCGGATCGCGTCGCCGTCGGTTTCGCGGCGGACGCCGGCGAGGACGTGGTAACCGCGGGCGGCGAGCTCGTGGGCGGTCGCCGCACCCAGGCCGGTCGAGGCGCCGGTGACGACCACGATCTCGTTCTGATGTGACACTGTCATATGAACCAGTGTGCGCAACTCGGGTGACACTGTCAACTATGCTCGGCGCCATGGTGACGCGAGCTGAAGCCGCCGCTGCGACCCGGAGCGCCCTCGTGCGGGCCGCCTCCGAACTCCTCGACGAGGGTGGCCCGGACGCGGTGACGCTCCGCGCGGTCGGGGCTCGCGCCGGCGTCTCGCGCGGCGCGCCCTACGGGCACTTCGAGGACAAGCAGCACCTGCTGACCGCGCTCGCCGTCGACGCTTGGAACTCGGTGGCGGACGAGGTGGAACAGCTGCGGGCCGACCTCGACGCGTCCCCCGGCGCCCGGCTCGAGCGGGGCCTGCTGGCGCTCATCAGGGTCGGCCGCCGGCAGCCGCACCTGTACGCGCTGATGTTCAGCACCCCGGTGGGCGGCGACCCGGTGGCCGCCGCGGCGGCGGCCCGCGTGGAGAACGAGTTCCTGACGCTGGTCGCCGCCGTGGTCGGCGATACCGGCGCGCGCCGCTACGGCGCACTGCTGATGTCGAGCGCGCACGGGATCGCCGGGCTGGAGCTCAGCGGCCACCTGGCGAAGGAGAAGTGGACGGTCGACGGCGACGAGCTCGTGCGCATGCTGGTCGCCGCGATCCGCCCGGCTGATCACCCGGCCGGCTCGTAGAACTCTTCCAGCGCGGCGCGGGCTTCGTCGTGTCGGGAACCGCCGCGTCCACCGGATCTGGCCGGCCACGACACGGGCGAGGCGGCGTGCGCCTCGGAGCGCCGGCGCCTGGAAGCGGTCGTGGCCCGCCGGGACGAGCGGATAGCGCAGCTGCGATGGGACGGGCAGCCAGCGTGACGGACGTTCAGCACCTGCGAGTGGTCACCGCAGGTCCAGCCACAGGATGCGGAGCCCGACGTCGCCGTGGTCGGGGTGGCGGAACGCGCCCGGTGCCGTGCCGATCGTCACGAACCCGAGGTTCTCGTACAGCCGGATCGCCGCCGTGTTCACCTCGACGACCGCGTTGAACTGGATCGCCGCGAACCCGCTTCCTCGGGCCCAGGCGACCAGGTCCGTGGCCAGGGCACGGCCGACCCCCGTGCCCCGCGCCTCCCTCGCGACCATCAGGCTGCCCGAGGCGACGTGACTGCCGGGCCCGGGCCGGTTGGCGTACATGTTCGCGGTCCCGGTCACCCGCTCCCCCTCCACCGCGACCACCACCCGGGCCGGCGGGTCGAGCAGCCACGTCCGCCGGGCCTCGGGTTCGGTCATGGCCGGGTCGTAGGCGAACGTCCGCTGCTCGGTGACGACGTCGTGGACGATCGGCCAGATCCGCGGCCAGTCGCCGTCGCGGGCGTCGCGGATCACGCGCGCACCGCCGCGCAAAGTTGCGGGACCACCGTCTCGATGTCCTCGCGCAGCACGAAATCCGCCTCTTCGTCATACGGCGTGGGCTGGTGGTTGACGATCACCAGCGTCGCACGGGCCTGCAGCGCGATCGTGCACAGCGACGCCGCCGGCTCCACCTGCAGCGAACTGCCGACGGCCAGGAAGACCTCGCTCGCCGCGGCGACCTTCCGCGCACGGGCGAGGACTTCGCCGTCCAGCGTCTGTCCGAAGAGGACGATGTCGAGCTGGAGGATCCCGCCGCACTCCGGGCACCGCGGGTCTTCCTCGCCGCGCTCCAGCACTTCGGGGGTCGGGAGCCGCACCGGGCAGGACGTGCACCGCGTGGTGTGCATGGTGCCGTGCAGTTCGAGGACCTTCCGCGCGGCGAGGCCGGCTTTCTGGTGCAGGCCGTCGACGTTCTGGGTGAGCACGCGCACGGCGGCGCCCGAGCCGTCCAGGTCCGCGAGGGCGCGGTGGGCGGCGTTCGGCTCGGCCCGCCAGGCGGCGTGGCCGGCGTAGCTGCGCCAGAACTCCCGGCGCACTTCGGCGTCGGCCCGGAAGTTCTCGAGCGTGAAGGCGTTCACGGCACTCGGCGAGCGCGTCCAGACGCCGTCGGGCCCGCGGTAGTCGGGGATGCCGGACGCGGTGGAGATGCCCGCGCCGGTCAGCACGCCGATCAGCCGGGCACCGCGGATCCGGTCGATGAGGTCCATAGCCCGCAAGGCTAATGACCCGGGAGCGCGGCGACGACCGGATTTACCGGCACGGCGGTTCAGTCCTTCCGCAGCCGCAACGCCAGATCGGGGCACGCGGTGGGCCTCCGCCACCAGTCCCCGGACCGCGACGCCGACCGTCGGGTCCACCAGCCCCTTGGTCAACCGGGCCGCGCGCAACGCCGCCTCCGACGCCTTCGCCAGCGGCGCGCCGCCCCGGACCTGGTGCCCGGCCCACCCATCCCTGACTGTCCACAAAGGACACCTACCTTAGGAGGTTGACACCGAAAAGCCATTAACCCACTCTTTCCGTTGTCCGCCGGAGGTTTCCTGGTGTTCACGAACCGGACCACAACAGGGCACGCAGCGGCCCCGTGGAGTGGACATCATGAGGCGCCCTCACCCGCCACCGTTGGAGGACCCATGATCCGCAAGCGGATCTTCGCCGCGTTCGCCGCCGCCACCCTGGTCACAGCCGGTGTCGTCACGGCGGCCGCCGTCACCGGAACGGACGAGCCCGCCGCCATCCGGCCGACCGCCTCGACCGTGCCGGCGTTCGACCACATCGTCCTGGTGATGTTCGAGAACAAGAAGTACTCCTCGATCAACGGCAGCTCCAGCGCGCCCTACTTCACCACCCTCGCGTCACAGAGCGCGAAGTTCACCAGCTCCTTCGCGATCACCCACCCGAGCCAGCCCAACTACGTCGCCCTCTTCTCGGGCGCGACGCAGGGCGTCACCGACGACTCCTGCCCCGCCAACCTCGGCGCGAAGGCCAACCTCGGCCAGCAGCTGATCGGCGCGGGCAAGACCTTCAAGGGCTATTCCGAGGCCATGCCCTCGGACGGCTACACCGGCTGCTCCAGCGGCACCTACCGGCGCAAGCACAACAGCTGGGTCGACTTCTCCAACGTCCCGGCCGCCAGCAATGTCCGGTTTTCCGCCTTCCCGTCCGACTTCACCCAGCTGCCCACCGTCGCTTTCGTGACGCCGGACATGTGCAACGACATGCACGACTGCTCGATCGGCACCGGCGACACCTGGCTCAAGAACCACCTCGACACTTACGCCCAGTGGGCCAAGACGCACAACAGCCTGCTGATCACCACCTTCGACGAGGACAGCGGCACGTCGGTGAACCAGATCTTCACCAGCTTCACCGGCGCGCACGTCAAGGTCGGCAGCTACACCGAGTCGATCAACCACTACACCGTGCTGCGCACGATCGAGGCGTCCTACGGCCTGCCGGGCATCGGCGGCGCCGCGAGCAAGTCGCCGATCCTCGACGTCTGGCAGTAACCGCGTGTACCTCTCCACCATCGGCCGCCGAGAGCACGGCGCGAAGGGCAAGCTCTCGGCGGTCGGCGCGAACGTCTTCGCGCTCGGTGCCGTCAGCCTGGTCACCGACGTCTCTTCGGAGATGGTCACCGCGGTGCTGCCGGTGTACCTCGTGCTCGGGCTGCACCTCGGCCCCGCGGCGTACGGTCTGGTCGACGGCCTCTACACCGGCGCGACGGCGTTGCTGCGGATCGTCGGCGGGTACGTCGCCGACCGGATCCGCCGACGCAAGGTCGTGGCCGGCGCGGGCTACGCGCTCTCCGCGGTGGCGAAGCTCGGCCTGCTCGCGGCCGGGGCGTCGGCGGCCGCGATCGGCGCCGTCATCACCCTCGACCGCACCGGCAAGGGCCTGCGGACGGCGCCGCGCGACGCGCTGATCACCCTGTCGGCGCCGGAGCCGCTGCTCGGCCGCGCCTTCGGCGTGCACCGGGCGATGGACAGCATGGGCGCGTTCGCCGGGCCGCTGGTCGCGCTCGCCGTGCTGGCCGCCGTCGGCGCGACGGACCCCGAGGCGTTCGACGCGGTGTTCGTCGTCAGCTTCTGCGTCGCCGCGATCGGCGTGCTGCTGCTCGTGCTCTTCGTCCGCGACCACCGCACTCCGCGGCCCGCCGACCCGGTCTCGCCCCGCGCCGCCGCGGCCCTGCTGCGCGGCAGCGGCGTGCGGCGCCTGCTCGTGGCGGCCTGCGTGCTCGGGCTGGCGACGGTCGGGGACGGGTTCGTCTACCTGCTGCTGCAGCACAAGGAAGACATCGCGACCGGCTGGTTCCCGCTGCTCGCGGTCGGCACCAACCTCAGCTACCTGCTGCTCGCCGCGCCGCTGGGCGTGCTGGCCGACCGGGTCGGCCGGCTGCCGGTCGTGCTCGGCGGCTACGGCGCGCTCGCGCTCGTCTACCTGCTGCTGGCCGGGCCGGTGTCCGGCTGGCCGCTGTTCGCCCTGGCACTCGCGTTGTACGGCGCGTTCTACGCGGCGACCGACGGCGTCCTGATGGCGCTGGCCGGGCCGCTGCTGCCGGAGTCGTTGCGCACCACGGGAATTTCCCTGGTGCAGACGGCGCAAGCGCTTGCGTACTTCGCGTCGTCCGTCCTCTTCGGACTGGCCTGGCAGTTCTGGGGCGCCGGGCTCGCGATCGGCGTCGCGGCAGGCGCGGCGGTGGTCGCGATCGCCGTGACGTTCGTGGTTCTCTCCCCCAGGAAGGTGGCCGCGTGAAAGCACGCATCCTGATCGCGGTCGCCGGCGTGCTCGTGCTGGCCGGAGCGGCGGTCGCGTACGTCGGCTTCGCGAGCGCGCGCGGCCACGACGTCGCGGCGACCGGCGTCGTGAGCCTCTCCCCCGGCCCGCGGCTGCTGTTCCGCAGCACCGCCGACGCCGACCGCGGGCACGTCGCCACGGTGTCCGTCACCGACCCCGGCGGCCCGCGGACCGTGTCACCGCTGTCGTGCAGCCGGGTGTACGCCGCCGGCGGCACCGGGCTCTGCCTGCGCCCGGACGGCGACCTGACCACCTACCAGCTGGCGGTGCTCGACGCGGGTCTCGGAGTGAGCCGGGAGATCCCGCTGGTCGGGCTGCCCAACCGGGCGCGGGTGTCGGCGAGCGGCCGGATGCTCGCGTGGACGGTGTTCGTCACCGGCGACTCCTACAACGGCGGCATGTTCTCCACCCGCGCCGGCATCCTCGACACCGCGACCGGCGACCTGGCCGGGACCCTGGAGGATTACGCGGTGACGCTCGACGGGAAGCCGTACCAGGCCGCGGACCTCAACTTCTGGGGCGTGACGTTCACCCGCGACGACCGCCACTTCTACGCGACGATGTCGACGGCCGGGCACCGCTACCTCGTCGCGGGCGACTTCGCCGCGCACACGATCCGGACGCTGGGGGAGAACGTCGAGTGTCCGTCCCTTTCCCCGGACGGGACCCGCGTGGCGTTCAAGTCCGCTGTGGACGATGATCCCGCGAAGGGCTGGCGGCTGTCCGTGGTGAACCTGACGACGTCGAGGGTGACGCCGCTGGCCGAGACCCGCAGCGTCGACGACCAGCCTGCGTGGCTCGACGACCACACGATCGGCTACGGCGTGCCCCGCGGGCCCGGCCACGCGGACGTCTGGTCGGTCCCGGCCGACGGCTCCGGCGCGGCCCGGCTGCTGATCCCGGAGGCCGAGTCCCCCGCAGCGCTCACCGACGCTCGTACCGGGTGATGAGCACGCCCTTCGTGGTCGTGACGCTGCCGGTGAGCGTGAACTCGGTGAGCGGCGCCGGTCCCTCGAACAGGCGCCGGCCGGCGCCCAGGGTCAGGGGGTGGATCAGCAGCGTGTAACGGTCGACCAGGCCGGCGGCGTGCAGCGAGTGCACGAGCGAAGCGCTGCCGATGACGGACAGGTCGTCGCCGGGCCGGGCCTTCAGATCCGCGACGGTCTTCTCGGCTTCCCCGGCGAGCAGCACGGAGTTCCGCCAGGCCCCGGCGTCCTCGAGGGTCGTCGAAGCGACGTACTTCGTGACGGCGTTCATGTGCGTGGTGAAGGGGTTGCCGTCCTCGCGCCCGGCCCACACGCCGAGGAAGTCTTCCCAGGTCCGCCGCCCGAAGAGCAGGTCGCCGGCCCGGCTCATGCCCTGGCCCATCTCCCGGGCCAGGACGTCGTCCTGGTACCGGGTGCCCCAGCCGCCGTGGGCGAAGCCGCCGCGGGTGTCCTCGTCGGGCCGGCCGAGGCCCTGCACGACGCCGTCGAGGGTGACGCTCATGGTGACGCTGATCGAACGCATGGGGGTCCTTTCGTCCAGGTGGCCGGTCACCTCCTGAACGAACGGCGGGGCCGCGGATCGACAGCGGGGTCAGTCCATTTTGCGCAGGCCGTCGAGGATGCGGTGCATCAGCTCGTTGTCCGGAGCCGCGAACGCCAGCCGGGGCACCAGGAACCGGCCTGAGGACGGTCCGGTCGGCGGGATCGTGCGCGGCACCCGCCACGGCAGCCGGTCCGGGGACGAGTCGCGGCCGGTCTGTTCCGGGATCGGGAGGGTCGGCAGCGCGATCGTGCCCGCCTCGGCGATCCGCCGGTCCGCCTGTTCGAAGCGGAGGCGGGCCTGGATGCCGGCGACCGTCCAGTCCGGCTCGGGGTCCGGCTCCCGGTCGACGGTCGCCCGGCGAGGCCGGCGAGGCCGGCGTTCGAGCGTGATGGCCCAGGCCGCCGCGGCGAGCACCGGCAGCAGCAGGCCCGCGATGATGGCGAAACCGGACAGGTCCGCGGCCATCAGGAGGCCCCGGCGACGGGTAGCAGCATGGCGTTCACTTCCGGACTTGCGGGTCTTCCGAAGCATGGCCGACACCTGGATATTCGACGTGAACGAATGTTTCGCGGACCCCGGATCCCCATCATGAACGACCGGTGTCGCTCCCGCAAGCGGCCGAACGGGGTGGTCCGTCCGGACGGTGAAACCGCAGGTGGGAGCCGGTTTCAGGGTAGCGGCAACGGGCCCCTCACCAGGTAGTACGGGCACCGGCGGCGTCCGGTTCACTTTCTTTTCGTCGCCTCCGACGAGCGCCCCAATGTGGCCTTGGTTGCGTCTGACGCACCCAATGTGGCCTTCGGTGCGTCAGACGCACCGAAG
>NZ_JBFBBQ010000079.1:0-40544 GCF_040682775.1 Amycolatopsis sp. NPDC051106
CGCGGGCTCGGCCTCGGTGCGGCGCATCCGGGCCCGGACCCGCGCGACCAGCTCCTTCGGCTTGAACGGCTTGACGACGTAGTCGTCCGCGCCGGACTCCAGGCCGAGGACGATGTCGACGGTGTCGCTCTTGGCGGTGAGCATGACGATCGGCACCCCGGACTCGGCGCGGATCGCCTTGCAGACGTCGATCCCGTTCATCCCGGGCAGCATCAGGTCGAGCAGGACGAGGTCGGGTTTCAGCTCGCGCAACGCGGGCAGCGCGCGCGAACCGTCGGCGACCACGGCCGTGTCGAACCCCTCCCCACGGAGCACGATGGTGAGCATCTCCGCGAGGGCGGGGTCGTCATCGACCACGAGAACACGTGCCTTCATGTCCACATATTCGCACTAGTTCCGGCGGCCGGACGCGCGACCCGCGTGTTTGACCACCAGAAAGATCAAGATCGCGACCGGCGCCTGCTCCATCCGGGTGCCCCCGGACGGTTCCGGGGACGGCCGGAACAGGTGCGTCGACGTGCCGGCGAGGCGTCCTGGTGGGTGCCGGTGCCGTCGACGGCGAAGGAGTCGTCCTCGGTGTGGAACACGGACTCCGGCGGCGGCCGCGTCAAGAGATTCGCCCACTCAGCCGATAGGACCGGCACAAAACGGATAGTGTTGCGCTATGCGGAACCAGGACTCTGCTGACGCAACCTCGGCGGGAAAGCGGGCCTCGGCCGGCGGCAACGCGACCCCAAGCCAGGTGCAGTCGGTCGACCGGGCCATCAGCGTGCTGGAGCTGCTCGCCCGCAACGGCGAGACCGGCATCACCGAGATCGCGGGCGAGCTGGGCGTCCACAAGTCGACGGCGTCGCGGCTGCTCAGCGTCCTGGAGTCCAGAGGCCTCGTCGAGCAGCTCGGCGACCGCGGGAAGTACGCGATCGGGTTCGGCATCGTGCGGCTGGCCGGCGCCGCGACCGGCCGGATGGACCTGGCCAAGCTCGGCCGCGCCAGCTGCCTCTCGCTCGCCGAGGAGCTGGGCGAGACGGTGAACATCGCCATCGCCGACGACGGCGTCGCGATCAACATCAGCCAGGCGCGCGGCTCGGCGGCGATCACGACGCAGAACTGGACGGGCCAGCGCACGCCGCTGCACGCGACCTCCAGCGGCAAGATCCTCTTGGCGTACATGGCCGAAACCGAACGCAAGCGCGTGCTGAAGCGGAAGCTGGAGCAGTACACGCCCCGCACGACGGTCGAGCCGGACGAGCTGATGACCGAGCTGGAACGGGTGCTCGAAGACGGCTTCGCGGCCTGCTACGAAGAACTCGAGCTCGGCATGCACGCGGTCGCCGTGCCGATCCACGGCCCGGGCGGCGACGTCGTCGCGGCGATGAGCGCTTCGGGCCCGTCGTACCGGCTTTCGAAGCAGCGGGTGAAGCAGATCGTGCGGCCGATGACCGAGGCGGCGGACGACCTGTCCGCGCAGCTGGGCTACTTCAGGGACTAGGGGTACAGCCGCGCCATCGCGCGGATCGTGTTTCCCATGTGGGCCACCAGTTCCGGGGGCTCGAGCACCTGCGCGTCCGCGCCGAGCCGCAGCAGCCCCGCGGCCGCGTGGGGGACGTTCTCCAGCGGCACGCGGGCGCGGCGCCACCCCGCGTCGTCCTCGGGTTCGAGCGTGCGGGAGACGAGCCGGGCCGCCCGCGGGCCGAGGATGTCGGGCAGCGCGGCGATTCCGGCCGCCGAGAACCGTACGACGGCCGTCTCGCCGGCTTCGCCCTCCTCGTAGCTTTCGACGTTCGCGCGCCAGAACTCCGCCAGGTCGAACCCGGCCGGCCGGATGAAGTGCTCGTCGAGCGTCCGCAGCTCCTCGATGTTCCCGACGCGGTAGGTGCGCACCTTCGGCCCGGCGACCAGGTACCAGACACCGGCCTTGAGCACGAGGCCGAGCGGGTGCAGCCGCCGCGTCACCACGCCGGGCGCCGGTGACCAGCGCCGGTAGGAGACCTCGACGACCTGGTCCTGCCACAGCGCTTCCGCCGCCGCGAGCAGCTGCGGCACCGGGTCGGCCTCGCGGTACCAGCCGGGCGCGTCGAGGTGGAAGCGCTGCCGGATCCGCACCGACGCGTCCCGGTACGGCGTCGGCAGCGCGGCCATCAGCTTCAGCTCGGCCGCGGCCACCTGGGCGCCCAGGCCCAGCTCCGCGGCCGGTTGCGGCAGGCCGGTGAGGAACAGCGACCCGGCTTCGCCTGCGGTCAGCCCGGTCAGCCGGGTGCGGTAGCCGTCCATCAGCTGGTAGCCGCCGTCGGGACCGGTCTCGGCGTAGATCGGGACGCCCGCGGCCGCGAGCGCCTCGACGTCGCGGTACACGGTCCGCGGGGTCACGCCGAGTTCGGCGGCCAGCTTCGAAGCGCTCATCCGGCCGCGGTTCTGCAGCAGCAGAAGCAGGGACACCAGCCGGCTCGCACGCACCCGGCGAAGTCTGCCAGCCACCACTGACAGAAGGTGTCAGTGGCAGCCACCCAAGATCACCGCCATGAACGACTTCGACTTCCTCATCGGCTCCTGGACCGTGACCAACCGGCGGCTCGGCAAGCTGCTCGCCGGCAGCGACGACTGGGCCGTCTTCCCCGGCACGACGACCTGCTGGTCGCTCTTCGAAGGCGGGGGCAACATGGACGAGATCGTCTTCCCGACCCTCGGCAGCCGCGGCTGCACCCTCCGGCTCTTCGACGTCGAGCGCGAAGAGTGGTCGCTGTACTGGGCCAACAGCCGGACCGGGCTGCTCCAGCCGCCGGTCACCGGCACCTTCACCGGCGACCGCGGCGACTTCCACGGCGAAGACACCCACGAAGGCGTGCCCGTGAAGGTGCACTACGCCTGGACCGGCACGACCACGTCCTCGCCGCGGTGGGAGCAGGAGTTCTCCGCCGACGGCGGGCGGACCTGGGAATCCAACTGGGTCATGGACTTCGCCCGCGCCTGAGCGGGCACCTTTCGGGCGCTTGACACGACGTCGCGCATAACGCACGTTGTTGCCGAAGGCGCAACTTCATCGCCCGGAGGAACACGATGGCAGCACGGCCCCGGGTGGTCGTCGCCGGTGGCGACCTGCTCGGCTGCGCGCTGGCCGACGAGCTGACCGAACGCGGCTGGACCGACGTCACCGTCCTGGGCGGCGGCGAGGCGGACGAAGGGCCGGGGCTGCTGTTCCGGACCGACGCCGACCGCACGCTGACCGAGTTCGCGAAGTACACCGCCGCGAAGTACGGCGGCCTCGACGGCCAGTGGTGCTTCAACCCGGTGGGCAGCCTGGACCTCGCGACCACGCCCGAGCGGCTCGCGGACCTGCGGCGGCGCCACGGCTGGGCGACGTCGTGGGGTGTGCGCGGCTTCCTGCGCACGCCCCGCGAGTGCGCCGACCTGCACCCGCTCCTCGACGAAACCCGGCTGCTGGGCGGCTTCCACGTCCCCGGCGACGGGCTGCTGCACGCGCGGCGCGCGGCCGAAGCCCAGGCCCGGCGGGCGAAGGCGCGGGGCGCGCGGTTCACCGCCGAGGAGGTCGTGACGATCGTGCGGGCCGGCGGCCGCGTCACCGGCGTCGTCACCGCGGCCGGGCGGGTGCGGGCCGACGTCGTCGTCTTCTGCGACGGCTCGGACGGGCTCGCCCTGCCCGAAGCGCCGCTGCGGCTGCGGTACGCGCGGTCGTCGCCGCTGCCGGAACTGGCCGGGCACAACGACGAGCACGTCCAGGCGGGCAAGCCCGTGCTGCGCGACCTCGGCACCGGGCTGACCGTCCGCGAGCACGTCGACCGGCTCGGCGTCGGCGGCCCGTGGGAGCAGGCGGTCGCGCTCCTGCCCGCACTCCGGGACGCCGAAGCCGAGGCCACGACGACGGTCCTGGTGCCCGGCACCCCCGACGGGATGCCGCTGCTGGGCGAACACCCGGAGCTCGACGGCTTCTGGGTGGCGAAGGCCGTCCGCGCGGAGCACTCCGCCGGGGTCGCGCGCGAGCTGGCCCGCTGGCTCGTCGACGGGCAGCCGGCCCTCGCGCTGCACGGCTGCGACCTCGCCCGGTTCGCGCCGTCGGCCCGGTTCACCGCGGCGCCGGTGCGGACCGGGCCCTTCCACGAGCGGCAGCTCGCGCTGGGCGCGCGGTTCGGTCCGGCGGACGGCTGGGCGCGGCCGGAGCGGTATTCGTCCGAGGCCCGCGCGGAAGCGCTCGTGACCCGCGAGCGCGTCGCGATGTTCGACCTGACGTCCGTGCCGCGGCTGGCCGTCACCGGCCCCGGCGCGCTGCCGTTCCTGCACACCATGACGACCGGCGATCTCGCGGAACCACCGGGCACGGTCACGGAAACGCTGCTGCTCGGCGAAGACGGCGGGGTGCGCGGCCGGCTCACCGTGGCCCGCCTCGGTGGCGAACGGTTCCACGTCGGCGCCGGGAGCCGTCTCGACTCCGCCTGGCTGCGGCGGCACCTGCCGGGCGACGGCAGCGTCCAAGTCCACGAAACGACGTCGGGCACGTGCTGCGCCGGCGTCTGGGGACCGCTCGCCGGGGAACTGCTGCCGGAACTGTCCACAACGGACTTCCCGGTCGAGGAGACGTACGTCGGCGACGTCCCGGTCATCGCGCTGCGGCTGCCCACTGTGGGCGAGCCCGGCTGGGAGCTGCACACGACGGCGGACCTCGGCCGCCGCCTGTGGGACACCTTGCGCGAACGGGACATCGCCGTCGCCGGCCACCAGGCGTTCGCCAGCTTGCGGCTGGAAGCCGGCACGCCCGTCGCCGGTGTGGACTTCACCAC
This sequence comes from Amycolatopsis sp. NPDC051106, assembly GCF_040682775.1. Classification (NCBI taxonomy): domain Bacteria; kingdom Bacillati; phylum Actinomycetota; class Actinomycetes; order Pseudonocardiales; family Pseudonocardiaceae; genus Amycolatopsis; species Amycolatopsis sp. NPDC051106. The sequence continues at coordinate 4,791 of NZ_JBFBBQ010000079.1, forward strand.
CGAGCACGACCCGTACGAAGCCGGGCTCGGCGACGCCGTCCACCGGGACAAGGGCTACTTCCTCGGCCGGGACGCGCTGGCGGGCCGGTCCCCGGCGACCGTGAGCCGCCGGCTGACCCGGCTGACGACCGGAAAGGTGCTGCAGGGCAAGGAACCCGTGTACGTCGAAGGGCGCGCGGCCGGGTACGTCACCAGCGCCGGGTACGGCCACACCGTGGGGCAAGCCCTCGCCTTCGCCTGGCTGCCGGTGGAGTACAGCGGATCCGGGACACCGGTGGAGATCGAGTTCTACGGCGAGCGCGTGCCGGGGAGGGTCGCGTGACGCACTACGACGTGATCGTGCTCGGCCTCGGCGGGATGGGCAGCGCCGCGGCGTACCGGCTGGCGCGGCGCGGGCAGCGGGTCCTCGGCATCGACCAGTTCGCGCCGGTGCACAACCGCGGGTCGAGCCACGGCGGTTCGCGGATCACGCGCCAGGCGTACCTCGAAGGCCCCGAGTACGTCCCGCTCCTGCTGCGCGCCCACGAGCTGTGGGAGGGCCTCGAGCGCGACAGCGGGCGGCGGCTGTTCACCCGCTGCGGCGGGATCATGGTCGGCACGGCCGGCTCGCGCACGATCACCGGCAGCCTGGCTTCGGCCCGCGCCTTCGGCATTCCGCACGAGCTCCTGGACGCTCCCGCGATCCGGCGGCGGTTCCCGACCTTGGCGCCATCGAGCGATGAAGTCGCGCTGTACGAGCCGGGCGCCGGGCTGGTGTCGCCCGAGGGCAGCGTCGCCGCGCACCTGCAGCTCGCCGCTCGGTACGGCGCCGAGCTGCACCACGAGGAGAAGGTGTTCACCTGGAGCACGCCGGCCGGCGGCGTGCGCGTCGGGACGTCGCACAGCTACTACACGGCCGACCGGCTGGTGCTCGCGCCCGGCGCGTGGGCCGGCGAGCTGCTGCGCGACTTCGGCGTGGAGTTCACGGTCCGGCGGCAGGTGCAGTACTGGTTCGCGCCGGCCGGCGGGGTCGCGCCGTTCCAGCGGCACCCGGTGTACCTCTGGGAAGGCGACGGCTACACGTTCTACGGCTTCCCGGCGCACAACGCGCCCGCGGACGGCGTGAAGGTCGCGTTCCACACCGGCGGCCGTGAGTGCACCCCGGACGGCATCGACCGGACGGTGTCGGTCGAGGAGGTCCTCGAGATCTCGTCCGTCGTCGAACGGCACCTGCCGACGCTGCCCGGCGCGTTCCTCCGCGCGGCGACGTGCATGTACACCGACACGGCCGACGAGAGCTTCGTCGTGGCACCGCACCCGGAGGAGGAGCGGGTGGTGCTGGCGTGCGGGTTCTCCGGGCACGGGTTCAAGTTCGCGCCGGTGATCGGCGAGATCGTCGCGGACCTGGTGGTCGACGGCACGACGGCCCACCCGATCGCGAGGTTCGATCCGGCCCGGCTACTGCGTTAGCAGGGTCTTCGCGAGTGCTTCGAGGTCGACGCCCGCGACGCCGTCCAGGACGTGCCACGGCGCCAGCCAGCCCGACGCCGCCAGCTCGTCGTACACCGCCGCGCACCGGCGCTGGAGCCCGTCGTCGGTCTCGAACGCGTCGCGCTCGCGGCCGGTCTCCGCCTCCGCGCGCCGCTCCGCCCGCTCGGCCGCCACCGCCGGCGCCACCCGCAGCAGCAGGTGCGCGTCGGGGCGGGGCAAGCCGAACCGCCCGATTTCCAGCTCCCACACCCACTTCACGACTTCGCCGGCCGCGTCCTGCCGCAACCGCGCGGCCGCGTACGCGGCGTTGGACGCCACGTAACGATCGAGCAGGACGACGTCGTGCGTGTCCCGGAGTGCGCGGATGTCGTCCGCCGCGCCGCTGCGGTCGAGCGCGTAGAGCACGGCCATGCCGTACACCGAGTCCGCGAGGTCGCCGTGCCCGCGGTGCAGCGCCTCCTTGACGAGGTCGGCGTGCACGCTCTCGCCGTAGCGCGGGAACGCCAGCTTCGCGACGCTCGCGCCGTTCGCGCCCAGCGCGTCCGTCAGCCCGTCGGCGAGCGTGCGCTTGCCCGCGCCGTCGAGCCCTTCGATGACCACCAGTCGACCCACGGAGGCCACCCTAACGGTGGTGGACCGGCGGGCTCGGTGGAAGGTGATCGACGCCGAGCCCGCCGGTTCGTCTTCAGGCGGAGATCCGCCTCAGGTGCAGCACGTAGCCGGCGCCGCTGACGGCCAGCACGCCGACCAGGATCAGCAGCGGCACCCAGCCGGTGTCGTGGCTCGACGGCGCCGGGCCGCCGTCGCCGCGGGGCATCACCTGGGACGTCGCGTCGTAGCCGCCCGCCTCGCCTTGACGGGCGTAGGCCGAGCCGGGCAGCTTGTCCGCGTACCGCTGCGAAACCGTCCGCTGGTAGTCGGCCACGGTGACCGCGGCCTTGGTGTCCGACAACGACGTCACACGGCCGTCGCTTACTGCGTACCAGGCGTCGACCTGGGGCTCGTGCAGCAGCTGGGCGCCCGCCGGCAGCTTCTGCGCGTACGCGGTCTCGACGTCCCCCGAGGCGATGTTGCCGATCTGCCACGCCCCACCGCCGTCGCGGACCGACCAGAGGGTCGCCGTGCGGCCGTCGGAGGCCCGCACGGGGATCGCGAAGTAGGCGAAGTCCCCGGGGGACACGCCCGGCTTGCCGACGACGAAGTCCGGCGAGAGCTCGTAGACCGGGTAGGCGTCCGGTGCGACCTGGACCGTCACCGACCCCTTCGCGTCCGGGGCCTGCGCGAAGAACCGCACCAGCGTGTCCCGGAGGTCCGCCGCCGCGGCGTGCGCGGCCACGGCGTCGGCGCTGCTGATGCCGGCGGCCTGGGCCGCGCCTGACACCGGTGCCGTCATCAGCAGCGCCGCGCCGGTCAGCACGGCGAGCACGAGCGCCCGCCTGCTCATCGGGAGATCCCGGTGAGCGTGTGCGTCCAGGTGAACGACGAGTTGTGCGTGTAGTAGCCGTAGGTCGACCAGTTGTAGCGCTTGGCGGGCCCCGGGTCGGCCCAGTACACCCAGCCGCCGCTGGTGTCGTAGCCGTAGAGGACGTGGGCGTGGCCGCCGCCTGAGCGGTACCCGACGCGGGTCTCGACCGGCCGGTTCGCCGCGGTCTGCGTCCGGATGTCGGCGTAGGAGATGCGGTGGTCGAGGTAGCGCCCCGGCGACGCGAACCCGAGCTTGGCGAAGGCTCGCTGCGGGTCGGCGAGGGTACCGGGGAGGTTCGCGCAGTCCGTTGCGGTCCCACCGTGGGCGAGCCGGCAGAACCGCGTCTGGCTGACGGCGGCGCCGTGGAAGGCCGCGATCGTGGCGCCGGAGCCCGCCCAGCACCACTGGCTCCGTTCCTGGGACTGCATCGTGATTCGGGTCTGGAAGGTCGACGGCACTCCGGGCGCGGCTCCGGCAGTGGCCGGCGCGACCAGGCACAACATCAGGCACACGGCCAACGTGGCGTGTACCCGGCTCGACTTCACCAGCACGGACGGCCTCCTGCTCGAACGTGGGCGAACCAGCGGTGGTCACAACGGTGAACAACCCGGTCACAAGGAGCAAGAACGCCATCCGGTGGAACGGACCGTTCCGGGGGCCGACCGGAACGCGGAACAGTCACCACAACGAGGCCAACCACCCTGAACGGGGGTCGGCCCGGGCACTCTACGCTGCTAACGTGAACGTTCCGCGGTGTTCACGCCCAGCGCACACACTGGTCGGGTGAAGGGACGAGCGGTGGCACAAGACGGGAACCTCCCACTGATCATCGATGGCGCCCGCACGACCCGGGCATCGGTCGCCGAACTGCCGAAAGAGCTGACCGAGGCGCTCCGCACCGGCGAGTTCCACCATGCCCTGAGACTGGCGATCGCCTATCGCGGCCTCTCGCTCGCGCGGCTGCGCGCGCACCTCGCGCTACGCGGGGTCCAGATCGGACAGTCCACGCTGAGTTACTGGCAACGCGGCCTGCGCCAGCCCGAGGTGCCCAAGGCGCTCCCGGCGGTCCGGGCCCTGGAATCGGTCCTCCAGCTGCCCGCGGACGCCCTCGTGGTGCTGATCGGGCCGCGACTGGTCCGCCGCGGTCACCAGCCGGCGGCGTCGTTCCACGACCTGCGTTCCGGTGACATGGGGTCGATCGTCGAGGACCTGCTCGCCGAGCTCGGCGCGTACCCGTCGTCGAACCACTACAACGCCGACCTCGAGCTGCTGTCGGTGCACGACACGATCACGTTCGACGCGGAGCACCGCCAGGTCAGCCTGCGCACGCGGCTGGTGACGCGGGCGCGCCGCCACGGCCCGGACCGCTACCTGACGGTCTACAACGGCGACCCGGGCTGCCGCATCGACGACGTCGAGCTGATCACCGACGAGGGCTGCCGGATCGGCCGCATGCGCCGCAACCCCGACGCGGACACGATGGCGACGGAGCTGCTGTTCGACCGCAAGCTCGCCGAGGGCGACATCCACGTGTTCTGCTACGAGGTCCGCGACGACTCGGGCTCGGCGTCGCCGGGCTACTACCGGATGCTGCGCGACCGGTGCGCGAGCTACCTGGTCCAGCTGCGCTTCGACCGCAACGCGCTGCCGGCCCGCTGCACCCGCCAGGTCCGGGCGCGCGACGACGCCCTGCCGGTGGTCGCGGAGGAGCTGGCGTGCGACATGGGCGGCGTGAGCAGCGCGTTCTTCAGCGACGCCGGGCCGGGGCTGGCCGGCGTCGCCGTCGAGTGGAACTGATCACGCCACGCCCGCCCGCAGGCGCTACGCGGGCCCGCCGCCGATGCCGAGCTCGTTGCCTTCGGGGTCGCGGTAGATGATCTTGCGGACACCGTTGCCGTAGGTTTCCCGATCGGCCGGCTCGATGCCGCGGGCGGAGATCCCGGCGACGCGTTCGTCGAGGTCTTCGACGAAGAGGGTGTGCATGGCGAGGCCCGCGCGTTCAGGCCGCTGCACGACGTAGACCGAGCCGTGCGGGGTGACTTCCCACAGGACCTCGGTGTCGTGCACGACGAAGGTGGGCGGTGAGCCGAAGAGGCGTTCGTACCAGGCGAGCGCACTCTTGAAGTCGCGGACGGCGATCCCGGCGAAGAGTTCGACGCTCACAGCACCTCGAATCCGTTGGCTTCGGCAGCTTCGGCTTGGCGTTGATCACGCGTGACGAAGGTGACCGGTTCGCCGGCGGTCAGCTCGGCCGTGGAGTTCATCGCGACCGCGATGTGGATCGCGTCGAGGGTGCGCACCGGATAGTTCTCGGTGACCAGCCGTCGCGCGGTGGGAATGACCCGGCCCGGGTCGAACGGGATGAGCACCAGGTCCCCCTCCGGGGAGGCGAGGTGATCGAAGTGCGCCAGCACCGTCGCGGGATCGGGGATGCGGCCGGTTCGCTTGGCAGCTGTCATCGCGCCCGCGAACTCGACGCGGGTGAAGTCACTGCTCACGATCGGGGCATCGCCTTCGAGGAGCAGCTTGCGGAACTTGTCGTGCTCCGGCTCGTCCGGCAGATAGGCGGTGACCAGCGCACTGGTGTCGACGTACAGCACGGTCACCACTCCCCTCGGGTCCAGTCGAGCGCTTCGCTCACAGCTGTGCCCCAGCCTCGGGACAGGTCCTCGATCTCATCGAGGGTCGGCACGTGAGCCGGCGGCTCCACGTGCACGACCTTGCCTTCGGCGATGAGTCGCCGCTTCCATTCCGCACGCGTTTCGGTCTTCGCCACTACGCCCCTCAACGCTTCCGTGACCAGGTCGTTCATGCTGCGCCCTTCGGCTTCGGCCCTCGCCTTCAGCCGGGCGTGCAGCTCGTCGTCGATCCTCGTGATCAACTGTTTCACGCCTCCATGATAACACGTCACCCATTCGTGCTATCACTGTCGCAAACGCAGAACAAAGGGCCGCCCCGAACACGTTCGGGGCGGCCCTGACCTGCTGAAACGCCGTTACCTCAGTACCGGTAGTGCTCCGGCTTGAACGGGCCTTCGACGTCCACGTCGATGTACTCGGCCTGCTCCTTGGTCAGCTTCGTCAGTTCGCCACCCAGAGCGTCCAAGTGGATCTTCGCGACCTTCTCGTCCAGCTTCTTGGGCAGCCGGAAGACCTCCTTGTCGTACTCCTCGTGCTTGGTGAACAGCTCGATCTGCGCGATCACCTGGTTCGAGAAGCTGTTCGACATCACGAACGACGGGTGCCCGGTCGCGTTGCCCAGGTTGAGCAGCCGGCCCTCGGACAGCACGATGATCGTGTTGCCGTTCGGGAAGATCCACTCGTCGACCTGCGGCTTGATGTTGATCCGCCGGATGCCCGGGTAACGCGCCAGCCCCGCCATGTCGAGCTCGTTGTCGAAGTGGCCGATGTTGCCCAGGATCGCCTGGTGCTTCATCTTCGCCATGTGCTCGACCAGCACGACGTCCTTGTTGCCGGTCGTGGTGATGATGATGTCGGCCTCGGGCAGCACGCTCTCGAGCTTGCGGACCGCGTAGCCGTCCATCGCCGCCTGCAGCGCGCAGATCGGGTCGATCTCGGTGACGATCACCCGCGCGCCCTGGCCGCGCAGCGACTCCGCCGCGCCCTTGCCGACGTCGCCGTAGCCGCAGACCACCGCGACCTTGCCGCCGATCAGGACGTCGGTGCCGCGGTTGATGCCGTCGATCAGCGAGTGGCGGATGCCGTAGCGGTTGTCGAACTTCGACTTCGTCACGGCGTCGTTGACGTTGATCGCCGGGAACAGCAGTTCACCGGCCGCGGCGAGCTGGTAGAGCCGCAGGACGCCGGTGGTGGTCTCCTCGGTGACGCCGCGGATGCCCGCGCCGATCTTCGTCCACTTGCCCTTGTCGGCCGCGACCGAATCGCGCAGCAGCTCGAGGAACACGCGGAACTCGTCCGAGGTGTTCTCGTCGGGGGTCGGGACGACGCCGGCCTTCTCGAACTCGGTGCCCTTGTGCACCAGCATGGTGGCGTCGCCGCCGTCGTCGAGGATCATGTTGGGACCCTCACCGTCCCAGGTGAGCATCCGCTCGGTGCACCACCAGTACTCCTCGAGCGACTCGCCCTTCCACGCGAAGACCGGGACGCCCTTCGGCTCCTCCGGCGTTCCGTGCGGGCCGACGACGATCGCGGCGGCCGCGTGGTCCTGCGTCGAGAAGATGTTGCAGGACGCCCAGCGCACCTCGGCACCCAGCGCGACCAGCGTCTCGATCAGGACGGCCGTCTGCACGGTCATGTGCAGCGAACCGGAGACGCGCGCGCCGCGCAGCGGGTAGACCTCGGCGTATTCGCGCCGCAGCGCCATCAGGCCCGGCATCTCGTGCTCGGCGAGGCGGATCTCCTTGCGGCCGAATTCGGCGGCGTCGAGGTCGGCGACGGCGAACTCGATGCCGCCCAAGGTCTGGTGCCGCTTGGCAACGCTTTCGGGGGGCATAGTGGCGATTCCTCCAAGACTCGATGACGTCCGAACACTACCGTTGTCCGCTCGACCTGCCCCAGGATCGCGTAGGAGGCCTGCACCGTGCCCATGCCCGGCCCGGACACCCGCGTCGTCGAAATCCGCGTCGCCGGACTCGTCGGCACCAGCGGCGAGACGCTGCTCGACGCGGTGTCCACCGTCGACGTCGCCGGCGACGGGCTGGGCCGCGTGATCCGCCCGGCCGACCGGCTGCGTCGGCCGGCGCCCGGACCCGTGCTGCCGGCGCTCGGCCGGTCGATCCCGCGGACCCTCGAAGGCTACCTGTGGCACGGGATGACCTCCGGCGGCGCCGCCAAGGCGACCTGGGCGCTGCTGTTCCCGTTCTCCCTGGCCAACGTCGCGTTCTGGATGCTGCCGCCGGTCCCGCCGGACCGCCGGCTGCCGCGCGTGCTCGGCGCGGTGTGCCGCGGCCTGCTGCGCGTCGGCGCGCTGCTGCTCACGATGCTGCTGATGGGCCAGCTCGCGGCGATCGCGCTCGACCTCTTCGCCGCGCAGTGCCTCGCACCCGGGTCCGGCTGCCTGCCCGTGGTCCCCGACGTCCTCCGCTCGGTGCCGGCGCGGATCGCGGTCGGCGTCGTGCCCCTGCTGGCCGTGATCTTCGTGCTGCACCGGATCTCGTCGGCGACGTGGGCGGTGCACGCCGACGGCGACCTCACCGGCGGCCCGCTGCGGATGCGCGCGGACCCGGACACCCCGGCGCTGCGCTGCCTGCACACCGTCGGGGCGCTGGTCTCGGTCGCGCTGCTGCTGCTCGGCGGGCCGTTCCGGGTGCCGGGCGACGGCTTCGGCCTGGTGGTGTGGATCATCACGCTGGCGCTGGTGCTCGCCACGGTCGTGGCGGCCGCGATCGGCGTCGACACCGGCCGGTTCGCGCGCCCCGGCGTGATCGCGCTGGCCGCGCTGCTCGTCGTCGTGGCCGCCGTGCGGCTGCGGCCCGGCCCGGGTCCGCTGCCCGGGACCAACGGCGTCGTCGAAGGGCTGGGCGCGGCCCTGGTCGCCGTCACGGTGCTGTTCGCGCTCTTCCTGGCCCCGGCCGCGCTGCTGGCCCGGCCCGGCTGGGCGCACAAGCCGCGCCGGCTGCGGCCGTGGCTGGGCGGCTGGGCGGCCGCGCCGGTGCTCGCGCTGGCCGGGCTGCTGGGCGGCGGGTTCGGCGCCGGTCTCGCCGAAGCGCTCCGCCGGCTTTCCGGCGCGGAACTGCTGCGCGTACCCGACACGTACCTGCTGGTCACGGTCCTGTGGGGCGCCGGTCTGGCGCTGGCCGCGGTGCTCGCCGTGCTGGGCTTCGCGGTCGCCGTCCCGCTGCGCCGGCTGCGGCGGGGCGTCCCGGAGATCGTCGAACTGATGGAGCACGACGAGCGGCAGGAGGCCCAGGCCGCGGCGGCGTGGGCGCGCTCGGCGTGGGAGCGGCGGCACCTGCACCACCTGGCCCTCACGGTCGCGTCCGCGATGTCCGCCGGCGGCGCGGCACTGCTCGTGCTGCGGTTCGGGTTCGGGCTGGTCCCCGGCTGGTTCGGGCCGCTGTCCGCGATCGGCGTGGTCGCGCTCGGCGCGCTGGCCGCGGGCCTGCTGCGCGTCGTCTACACGGCCGCGCGGACCCCGCAGCGCAGCCGGCACCTCGGCGCGCTGGCCGACCTCGTCTGCTTCTGGCCGCGGGCGGCGCACCCGACCGTGCCGCCGTGCTACGCGCTGAAGGTCGTCCCCGAACTGGCCGCGCGGGCGCGCGAGCACCTCGCCGAACCGGGGACGCGGGTGGTGCTCTCCGGCTACAACCTCGGCAGCCTGCTCACGGTCATGGCCGCCGCCCGGCTCGCGGCCGAACTGCCGGAGGCCGACCTCGAACGCGTCGGCGTGCTCACCGCCGGCTCCCCGCTGCAGTGGGGCTACCAGCGCGCCTTCCCGGCGCTGCTCCCGCAGGAAGCGCTCGAACGGCTCTTCGGCGACCTCGACGGCCGCTGGCGGGCCCTGTGCCGGGGCACCGACATCTTCGGCGGCGGCGTGACGACCTGGCGGCACGAGGTCTCCGACCGCTGCCTCTACGGCGTCGGCTACCAGCCCGAAGGCGGCATCGGCCCGCTGAAGGCGAGGGCGGACGCGAACGGCGTCCTCATCCTCGGCGGCGACCACTGGCTGCCGGACCCCCTGCGCGGCCCGACCGGGCGGCACCGCTGGGCGCCCGGGGTGCTCAAGCACCAGGACTACGTGGTCGACGCGGAATGGGACCACGCCGTCGCGATGGCCGCCGGCCTCGGCAAGCCGTCCGGCGGCGAACAGGGTCTGCTCTTCGGGGACTTCGGATTCCCCGGAAAGCCGTGAAGGCCCCCTTCCCGGCTTCTTGAGCCGGTAAGGAGGCCTTCACGGAACTTCTGGCTAGCTCAGCCTCACTCGGAGGCCTTGCGGCGGAACTTCAGCAGCGCGAGCAGGCCGCCACCGCCGAGGATCAGCAGGGCCGCGATCCAGACCAGCCACATGTTGTCGAAACCGGTGTTGGCCAGGCCGCCGCCGGTGCCGGACTCGTTGCCCGCCGGCACGACGGCCGCTCCGGTGGTGCTGGTCGGCGCGACCGAGGTGTCCGAGGTCGCCGGGGCGCTCGGCTTGGTGGTCTCGGTCGGCTTGGTCGTCGGCGGCTTCGAGGTCTCGGTCGGCTTCGAGGTCTTGGTGCCGCAGAGGAACCACTTGTCGATGTTCGGCTGCTTGCCCTTGAAGGTCAGCGTCGCCTGCAGGTTCTCCCACGGCGCGTTCGCCGAGAGCTTCTTCTTGCCCGGGACGTACTCGTTGAAGCCGTCGTCGCCACCGATGACCACGATGCGGGTCACGGTCACGCCTTCGTGGACCTTCGTGATGGTCAGGGTCTTCTGGCCCACGCCACCGGTGAAGTCGACGTCGTCCTGGGTGATCTTGTCCTGCTTGGGCGCGCACGCCGAGTGGCTGCGGTCCGGGACCGGGTTCGACCGGTCGTCGTCGCTGTAGCAGGCCAGCGCCGAACCGGCGGTGCCGATGAGGGCTGCGGTGGTCAGCGCCATGACGGCGACGGCGCCGCGGAAGGTACGTCTGCGCATTCAGAACTCCTGATACCGGCGGGGAGAGAGCACTTGCGAAATCTGGGGTCGCAAAGCCACCGAGCGTGCGAATCACGCTGCTGTAATTCACCCGTCAGTGGCACGCGAAGGATCGAAAGGTATCGCACGTCACTCGGCCCGCTACACGGGGTCCCCTTTTAAGCACGAAACGCAAGATCGTCCGATGTGAAGTCCCGCGAAAAAGCCCCGCCGACCTGCGCGAACGCGGATCGGCGGGGCTTCTCGAACGAGTGGGTGACGCTAGGCCTCCGGAGCCTTGACGGGCTCGTCGAGACCACCGGACTGCCGCTTGCCCAGCAGCGAGTGCCGCCGGCTGTAGCCGAAGTAGATCAGCACCCCGACCACCATCCAGGCGACGAACCGCAGCCACGTCAGCACGGTCAGGTTCAGCATCAGCCACAGGCAGGCGACGATCGCCAGGATCGGGATCAGCGGCACCAGCGGCACCTTGAACGCGCGCGGCAGGTCGGGGCGCGTCCGGCGCAGGATCAGCACGCCCGCCGACACCAGCACGAACGCGAACAGCGTGCCGACGTTGACCATCTCTTCGAGCTTGTCCGCCGGGAAGAAGCCGGCCGCCAGCGCGACCAGGCCGCCGACGATCAGCGTCGCGCGCTTCGGCGTGCCGTTCTCGCCCGTCTTCGCCAGCCCGCGCGGCATCAGGTTGTCGCGCGACATCGCGTAGATGATCCGGACCTGGCCCAGCATCAGCACCATGACGACGGTGGTCAGGCCGGCCAGCGCGCCGAAGGAGATGATGTTGGCCGCCCAGTCGACGCCGTTCGCGGAGAACGCCGTGGCGAGCGTCTTGTGGCTGCCGTCGCCGGCCGAGGTGGCCAGGTCCTTGTACGACGTCATGCCGACGACTACCAGCGAGACCGCGACGTACAGCACGGTGACGATCGCCAGCGAGCCCATGATCCCGCGCGGGACCGCCTTCTGCGGGTTCTTCGTCTCCTCGGCGGTGGTCGCGACGATGTCGAAGCCGATGAACGCGAAGAACACCAGCGAGGCGCCGGCCAGCAGGCCGTAGACGCCGAACGAGCTGCTCGCGCCGCCCGCGATCAGCGAGAACAGCGACTGGTCGACGCCCGTCTGGCCCGAGCCGCCGGTCGAGCCCGGCGGGATGTAGGGCGAGTAGTTGGCGCCCTTGATGTAGAAGAGGCCGAGGATGATCACGAACAGCACGACGGCGACCTTGATGCCGGTGATCACCATCGAGACCCGCGAAGAGAGCTTCGTGCCGACGGCCAGCAGCGTCGTCAGGATCGCGACGACGAGCAGGGCGCCCCAGTCGACGGTGACGCTGCCGATGTCGAACGTCGTCTTGGTGCCCTTGCCGAAGAGGTAGCTGAGCACCGTCTCGAGGTAGACCGACCAGCCCTTGGACACCGCGGCCGCGCCGACGGCGAGCTCGAGGATCAGGTCCCAGCCGATGATCCACGCCATGAACTCGCCGAACGTGGCGTAGGAGAACGTGTACGCGCTGCCCGCGACCGGCACGGTCGAGGCGAACTCGGCGTAGCACAGCGCCGCCAGCGCGCAGGCGATCGCGGCGAAGACGAACGCCAGCGAGACCGACGGGCCGGCGTAGTCACCGGCCGTGCGCGCGGTGAGCGTGAAGATGCCGGCACCGATGACGACCGCGACCCCGAACACCGTGAGGTCCCACGCACTCAGGTTCCGCCGGAGCTTGGTGTCCGGCTCATCGGTGTCCGCAATGGACTGTTCGATCGATTTAGTGCGCCACAACCCTGTTCCGGGCACCGTTGACCTCCTGCGGCTGACCTGTGGGTATCGCGGTAGGTCACCCTATCGGGTCAAGCGCGTGACGGCTCGCCGAGCGATCGGGCTACTTCGCGAGACTGCGGTCGAGGTCCGGTTCGAGGTAGATCAGCCGGGCGACGGGCACCTTGGCGCGGACACGCGCCTCGGCGTCGTCGATGGCCGAGGCCAGTTCGGCGGTGTCGAGGCCGGGGACCATCGCCAGCTTCGCCGCGACGAGCAGCTCGTCCGGGCCCATGTACTGGGTGCGGATGTGGATGACCCGCTCGACCTTGCCCGCGGCGAGCTCGTCGACGATCGTCGCGAGCATCGGCTCGGTGGCGCCTTCGCCGATGAGCAGGCTCTTCATCTCGATGATCAGGATGATCGCGATGACACCGAGCAGCGCGCCGATCGCGAGAGTGCCGAGGCCGTCCCAGACGGGGTTGCCGGTGATGACGGACAACCCGACGCCGAGCAGCGCCAGGACGAGACCGAGCAGCGCGCCGGCGTCTTCCAGGAGGACGACGGGGAGTTCGGGCTCCTTGGCCTGGCGGATGAAGCCCCACCAGCTGGCGTCGCCCTTGATCTTCTTGGACTCGCCGATGGCGGTGTAGAAGCTGTAGCCCTCCAGGCCGACGGCCACGACCAGGATGATCACCGCGACGATCGGCGATTCCAGCGGTTCGGGGTGGCCGACCTTGTGGACGCCTTCGTAGATCGCGAAGGCGGACCCGAGGGTGAAGAGCATCAGCGCGACGATGAAGGAGTAGAAGTACCGGTCGCGGCCGTAGCCGAAGGGGTGTTCCTTGTCGGCCGCGCGCTTCGACGTCTTCTGGCCGAGCAGCAGCAGGCCCTGGTTGGTGGTATCGGCCAGCGAGTGCACGGACTCGGCCAGCATCGACGACGACCCGGTGACGAGGAAGCCGACGAACTTCGCGGCCGCGATCCCGGCGTTCGCCCCGAGCGCGGCGATGATCGCCTTGGTTCCGCCTCCAGCTGACACGACCGCTCCCCTGGTTGGTCCTGAATGTCCGGGTGGAGCGTAATAGGGGCGGCGGTGCCGGGTCGCCACCGGCCGGGGGTTCACTCAGGCGATGGCCGCGATGTCGCCGTAGATCGCCTGGTGCCCCGGCCGGGGCGGATCTCGGCGAGGCGGCGCCCCTGGACCGTGGCGAGCAGTTCCTGCTTGCCGGCTTCGACCGCTTCCTCACCACCGGCCCGCTCGACGTGCGTCGCACGGACGTCCTTCCAGCGCGTGTACCCCGTCACAGTCGTCCCTCCTCTCTTCGGGCCCGCATCGGGCTCGAAGACGAACGGGCATCCGGACGGTACTGCCGCCGTTTCGTTCTCGACTCGGTGATCTTGCGACCGGCGGTCACCCGGGCGGACCTCCCCGGCCGCCGGTTTCTGTCGTACCCCTCCGCTACCGTGACTTTCCCTGCTCACCAGCCTGGGAAAGGTGCCATGGCTCACTTCGGCGTGCTCGGGCCGCTCGCCATCGAAAGCCCGCCGGGGCACTGGGTCGCGCTGCGCGGTGATCGGCAGCGCACCCTGCTGGCCGTGCTGCTGCTCAACGCCAACCAGCACGTCCACGTCGACGTGCTGGTCGAAGCGCTGTGGCCGGAGCGGCCGCCGAAGTCCTACGCCTCGAACCTGCACACCTACCTCTCGCGGCTGCGCGAGCGGATCGACGGCCTGCGCGTCGAACACGGGCCGCTCGGCTACCGGCTGTGCGTCGAGCCCGACGAGCTGGACCTGCTCGTCTTCCGGTCGGCCGTCGCCGAGGGGCAGCGGGCCGGGGATGCCCTCGCCGCGTCGGGGCACTACCGGCGGGCGCTCGCGCAGTGGCGGGGGCCGGTGCTGGCCGGGCTGCACGTCCCGCGGCTCGACGCCGACGTCGCGCGGCTGGAGTCCGAACGGCTCGCCGTGTTCGAGGACTGCGTGGACGCCGAGCTCACCGCCGGGCGCCACGGCGAACTGACCGGCGAACTGCAGGCCATGATCACCGAGCACCCGCTGCGGGAACGGCTGGCCGCGCAGCTGATGATCGCGCTGCACCGGGCCGGACGGCAGGGCGACTCACTGGAGATCTACCGGCGGCTGCGGACCACGCTGATCGAGGAGCTCGGCGTCGAACCGGGCGCCGAAGTGCGTCGCGTGCACGCCGCCGTCCTGCGCGGCGAGGACCCCGTCCCGCGCATGCCGCCGCCGGTCTGGCCGGTGTGCCAGCTGCCGCCGGACATCGCGGACTTCACCGGCCGCGAGGCCGAGCTCGCCGAGCTGACCGCCGTGCTGGGCAGCGGCGCCGGCGTCCCGCTCGCCGTGCTCACCGGCGAACCGGGCGCGGGCAAGAGCACCCTGGCCGTGCGCGCGGCGCATCGGCTGCGGGCGCGGTTCCCGGACGGCCAGCTGTACGTGCCGCTGGGGCGCGACGTCGGCGAGGTGCTGGCCGACCTGCTGCGCGCCCTCGGGGTGCCCGGCCCGGCGGTCCCGGACGACGTCCGCGCCCGCGCGGCGGTGTTCCGCGGCCGGCTGACCGACCGGCGGGTGCTGGTGGTGCTCGACGACGCCGGCGACCCCGAGCACGTCCGCGCCCTCCTGCCGGGCACGCCGGGCTGCGCGGTGCTCGTGACGAGCCGGCAGCGCCTGAGCGGGCTGGCCGGCGCGCACCGGCTGTCCCTCGGTCCGCTGTCCGACGCCGAAGCCACCGAGCTGCTGAACCGGCTCGCCGGGGCGCGGGTGGCCCGCGAGCGCGCCGAGGCCGGCCGGATCGTCGCGGCGTGCGCGCGGCTGCCGCTGGCCCTGCGGATCGCGGGCAGCCGGCTGGCCATCCGCCCGCACCTGCGGCTCGGCGAGCTGGCCGATCGCCTGGAGGACGAGGTTCGCCGGCTCGACGAGCTGACCGTGAGCGACCTGGCCGTCCGGAGCAGCATCGCGCTGAGCCACGAAGGACTGCGGCCCCCGGCGCGGCGCGCGTTCCGGCTGCTCGGGCGGTGCAAGCTCGTCGACCTGCCGGCGTGGGCGGTCACGACGCTCATCGGCGAGCCGGACGCGGACGAGGCGGTCGAGGAGCTCGTCGAAGCGAGCTTGCTGGAGGCGCGCGAACCGGACGCGACCGGCGAGGGCCGCTACCGGATGCACGACCTCGTCCGGTTGTACGCGGCGGAAGGGCCACCCGTCGAGGGCGGTGCTTCGACGGTGCTCGCGGCGACCCTCGCGCTGGCGGACGCGGCGGCGGCCCGCCTGCCGCGCACGGTGCCGATGCCGGCGATGGCCCACGAGCCGTTCCCGCAGCCGTTGCCGGCCGCGCTGGTCGAGCGGCTGCTGGAGCGTCCGGAGGAGTGGTTCGCGGCCGAACGCGCCAACCTCGTGCGGCTCATCGGGTCGCTGGGCGCGCGGGAAGCGTTGCTGCTGCTGGACAAGCTGAGCGTGTACCTGTACCTGCACGGGCACTACGCCGACATGAGAGCGGCGTACGAAACGGTCCTGGCGGCGACGGACGACCGCCCGTCGGCGGCGATCGCCGAGGCCAACCTGGCGCTGCTGCGGCACGCGCGCGGGCAGTACGAGGAGGCCGCGGCCGCGTACCGCGAATGCGCGAAGGAGCTGGAAGCCCACGGCGATCACCGCACGCACGCGTGGGTTTCGGCGAACCTGGCGCACTGCCTGATCGGGTTGGGCCGCGCCGAAGAGGCGTTGCAGACCGCGCGCGCGTTGTCTGTTTCGGACGATCAACCGGAGGCGCTCCTGGTCCGGGAGGCGGAGTCGGCGGCGCTGCTGCGGCTGGGCCGGGTGGCGGACGCCCACGAAGCCGACCTGCTGGCCTTGGCCTCGGCCCGCGCCGGCGGCGACCCGCGCCGGATCGGCACGGCGCTGCACGGGTTCGCGTGGTCGTCCCTGCTGACGGGCGACGACGAGGAGGCGGAAGCGGCGATCGCGGAGTCGGTGGAGCTGCTGCGCGGCACGATGGCGCGTTCGGCGCTGGCGAAGTCGTTGCGCACGCTGGGCGCGATCTCGGCGGCGACGGGTGCGCGCGACCGCGCGACGGCGGCGTTCGAGGAGGCCCGCGCCCTCGCCCGCGACCTGGACGAGCGGCCCCGCGAGCTGTCGTGCACCCGGGCGATCGCAGCGAGCTGGATCGGCGAAGGCCGCGCGGCGCAGGCGATCCCGGTGCTGCGGGCGTGCCTCGACGAGTTCCGCGAGATGGGCGGCCGATCCGCGACCGGCTTGACGTGGCTCGTGCTGAGCCGGGCGTGCGAAGCGGCGGGTTCCCCGGAGGACGCCGCTTCGGCGGCCGCCGAAGCGGCGAGCTTGGCGGATCCGCGCGATGCGAGCGCGGCGGCGTTGCGGCGGGCGCTGCTGGCCCTCACGGAACCCGCCTGACGTCCCGGCGAGACGAGGTGGTGCTGCCCCTCACCGCACCACCCGCCTCACCCCCGTCCGGTGAGGGGGATCCGAGATGGTGCCGCCCCCTCGCGGCACCATCCCCAGCCCACGGACGCCGGGCGAATCCGGCCGGCGTCACCCCCAGCGGACCGGCGGCGCGCACCAGCGCACCAAGGTCCCCCGTCGGTGTCGATCGTGGCGGACGCCGCCACACGGAACGCACACAGAAGTCGTCGGGCACGCGTGTACCCGGAGGGTCGGCTCGCGTACCTGCGCAGTCGGCTCGCGTACCTGGAGGGTCGGCTCACGAACCGACCCTCTGGGTACGCGAACCGACCCTCTGGGTACGTGAGCCGACCGCCTGGGTACGTGAGCCGACCGCCTGGGTCGTCAGTCCTCGCAGTTTCCCGCGGTCGCGCGGAACAGCTGGGCCCGCGCACCGTCCAGCGGGCGCACGCGCACCGGCGGGTCCGCCGCCGGCAGCCACACCGACTGACCCCGGCGCAGCTCGACCTTCTCGCCGTCGTCGGCCGTCACGAGCAGGTCGCCGGCCGTGCACAGCAGGATCTGCGGGCCCACGCTGTCGACCGAAATCTCGTCGTCCTCACCGGCAGCCCACTCGACGCGCGAAAGCTCGAACTCCGGCGCGTCCGTGCGGTACACCGAAAGACGGTCTTCGCTGTCGCCGCACTGGACCGGCATCTCGCCGCACGCGAAGTCGACCACGCGCAGCAGCTCCGGGACGTCCACGTGCTTCGGCGTCAGGCCGCACCGCAGGATGTTGTCCGAGTTCGCGAGGATCTCCACGGCCGTGCCGTGCAGGTACAGGTGCAGGTTGCCGGCCGGCAGGTAGATCGCCTCGCCCGCGCGCAGCGTCAGCCGGTTCAGCAGCAACGCCGCCAGCACGCCCGCGTCCCGCGGGTGCGTTTCCCCGAGCTCGAGGATGGTCCGGCACTCGACCGCGAACTCGCCGTGCTCCTGGACGTGCTTCACGCACGAGTCGAGCACCTCCGGCAGCAGCCGGTCGAGCGACGACTGCGGCAGCGTGATCCACGTCGTGAACAGCGCCCGCAGCCCGGACGGGTCAAGCTGGGCCTCCAGCAGCCCTGTGTACTTCGCCAGCCCCGGCGTCTCGATCGCCTTCAGCAGCTTGACGGTGCGCTCCGGCTCGCGGAACCCGGCCAGCGCGTGGAACTCCGTCAGCGCGCAGACCAGCTCCGGCTTCGCCGTCGGGTCCGGGTAGTTGCGGTTCGCCGCGTCGCGCGGGATGCCCAGCCGCTCCTCGCGGGCGTGCCCCTCCGCGGCCTGCGCCGCCGACGGGTGGGCCTGCATCGACAGCGGCTCCTCCGCGGCGAGGATCTTCAGCAGGAACGGCAGCCGCCCACCCCACCGCTTCGCGCACCGCTCGCCGAGCTGCCGCACCGGGTCGGCCTCGACGAGCTCGAGCAGGCTCCGCTCGGTCCCGTCGGGACCGATGACGTGCGACGGGTCACCCGGGTGGGCGCCCATCCACAGCTCGGCCTCGGGGTGCGGCGCGGGTACCGGACGGCCCAGCAGCTCGGGGATCGCCGTCCGCGATCCCCAGGCGTAGGGCCGCACCGCGTTGCGCAGCAGCTCCACTGTCACCTCAACTCCACTCCTTCGGCACCGGCCGCTACCGGTACTCGGCGGGTCTCACGCCGTCACGGGCTCGAAGCGGCCCGCGCCGCCGATGCTGCCCGCCGCCAGCCCGAGATAGACCGCCGCCAGTTCGAACCGCAGCGCCAGCACCGCGGCCCGCACGATTTCGTCCGCCTCGATCTCCTCGGCCGGGGCGATGACGTCCGCACCGGGCAGCAGGTCCTCGACTTGGTAGCGCGCCGCGTCCGTGGCCGGACCGGTCCGCACCGAGAGGAGCAGCACCCGGGTCGGGATGTCACCTGAGGGATCGTCCGGATCGGCGAAGATGTCACGCTCCGCGCCACTCGATTGCGCCGCCCGCCGCAACGCCGGGCGCGCCAGAGCCTGACGATAGTCCTCGACGTCGCACACAGTAGCCGCGTGGGCGGCGAAAGCGTGCGCAGCGTGTTCGCCGACGGCGACCGCGACCGGGTCCAGCCCCCACAGCAACGGCACGCGGTCGGCGACCCGCAGGGCGAGCGCCTTGGCCGGGTTCTCGAACGAATCCCGGGCCAGGTAGTCCTTCCCGGCCTCCAGGTCGAGCTGGTCGGCCAGCGTCTGGACGTCGGCGACCAGCAGGCCCAGCGCGTTCGCGGTGAGCAGTCCCGCGGCCAGGCCCCGGGGGAACGCCAGCTCCGGCGGCACCGGGACGCGCGGCGTCAGCAGCACACCCTTGCCCGCCACGGCGGCGGGGACCGGACCTTCGGCCGGCGCGGAGAGCACCACCGAAGCGCCGAAGCGCGCGGCGCGTTCCAGCGACGCGGCAAGCTCGCGGTCGCCGGGGTCGTCGGTGTGCGCGAAGACGACGTCGAGCGCGCCGATCCAGCTCGGCACCACTTCGGCCACGACGACCGGCACCGGGCACGACGGCGCCAGCAGCGCCGCGAGCAGCCGGGTGAGCGTCCGGCTCACGCCCGGCCGGTCGATCAGCACGACGGCACGCGGCCGCCCCACGTCGAGCCGGTCGGACAGCTCCAGTTCGGCGGCCAGCTCGGCGGTCGCCCGCACCTGCGCGCCGGCCATCGCGGCCGCCCGGAGGAGCCCCGCGCTGTCGGCCTCGGCCAGCCGCGCGGGGTCGTCGAGCAGCGAGTCGTCAAGCACTGTCGGCATCGGACGTTCCGGTGTCACCGGGCAAGGTCGCCTCGTCGAGGAGCAGCACCGGGATCCCGTCACGGACCGGGTACACCCGGCCGCACTCGGTGCACGTCAGTGCGTCGGCCTCGGGGTCGTCCGGTGCCCCGGGGCGCAGTGGGGCGTGATCGGGCGACGGGCACGCCAGGATCTCGAGGAGCTGGGCGTCGAGCGTGATGGCCATGGTTCCTCCATACCACGCGATGAGGTGTGGTGAAGGGCACCTTCCGGACACAGTTGGCCCCGGAAGCCCCTCCACGGGGACGGGTCAGCTGCGGATGATCGCGAGTACTTCGTCCACCAGCCCCTGCACGGCCTCGGCGTTCGCGGCCTCGACGTTGAGCCGGAGCAGCGGTTCGGTGTTCGACGGGCGCAGGTTGAACCAGGCACCACCCGGTAGCTGGACGGTCAGCCCGTCCAGCTCGTCGAGCTCTACGCCGGAGCGGGTCCCGAAGCTGTCCTTGACCGCCATCATCTTCGCGACCTGGTCGTCCACCGTCGAGTTGATCTCACCGGAGGCCGCGTAGCGCGAGTACGCGCTGGTCAGGTCGGACAGCGGGCCGTCCTGCTCGCCGAGGGCGGCGAGCACGTGCAGCGCCGCCAGCATGCCGGTGTCGGCGCGCCAGAAGTCGCGGAAGTAGTAGTGCGCGGAGTGCTCGCCGCCGAAGATGGCGTTCGTGCGGGCCATCTCGGCCTTGATGAACGAGTGGCCGACGCGGGTGCGGACCGGCTTGCCGCCGTGCTCGGCGACGATCTCCGGCACGCCCTTGGACGTGATCAGGTTGTGGATGATCGTGCCGCCCGGGTCCTTCGCCAGCTCGCGGACCGCGACCAGCGCGGTGATCGCGCTCGGCGAAACCGGCTCGCCACGCTCGTCGACGATGAAGCAGCGGTCGGCGTCGCCGTCGAAGGCCACGCCCGCGTCCGCGCCGACCTCGCGCACCTTCGCCTGCAGGTCGACGATGTTGGCCGGGTCCAGCGGGTTGGCCTCGTGGTTCGGGAAGCTGCCGTCGAGCTCGAAGTACATTGGGACGACCTCGATCGGCAGGCCGTCGAAGACCGTGGGGACGGTGTGCCCGCCCATGCCGTTGCCGGCGTCGACGACGATCTTCAGCGGCCGGCTGCCGGACAGGTCGACGAGGTTGCGCAGGTAGGCGGCGTAGTCGGCCAGCACGTCCCGCTCGCTCGTGGTGCCCCGCTGGCCCTCGAACTCCGGCACGCCCTGCTCGACGGTGTCGCGGATCTCGGCGAGCCCGGTGTCCTGCCCGACCGGGGAGGCGCCCGCGCGGCACATCTTGATGCCGTTGTACTTGGCCGGGTTGTGGCTCGCGGTGAACATCGCGCCCGGCAGGTTCAGCGAACCCGAGGCGAAGTACAGCTGGTCGGTGCTGGCGAGCCCGATGCTCACGACGTCCAGACCCTGCGACGTGACGCCGTCGGCGAAGGCCGCCGCCAGGCCGGGCGACGAGTCACGCATGTCGTGCCCGATCACCACCGCCGGCGCTTCCGGCTTGATGAGCAGGGCGAACGCGGCGCCGAAGTCGCGGACGAGCGCCGCGTCGAGCTGCTCGCCGACCACGCCGCGAATGTCGTAGGCCTTCACGATGCCCGAAAGGTCTGGCACGCCGTCTCCCCGCGAATAGTCGTCCCGGCGCCCGCTGCGCCGCGCGGAAAGCCTACCGGCGAGGTGAGTGGGTTACGCGTTCAGGCGCGACCAGGGAGGACCCGCAGGTGCCCGCGGCGCCCGGAAGGGCCTTCGGGCTCGGGCGCGGGGGCCGGTTTGCCGGGGCGGCCGGCCTCGCGCACGGCCTCGGCCAGCGCCGTCAGCTCGTCGGCCGACGGGTCCGGCGCGGCGAAGGCGCCTTCGTGCCGGACGACTTCCCAGCCCTTGGGGACGGTCAGCCGCAGCGCGTGCGCTTCGCAGAGGTCGTACGAGTGCGGCTCGGAAGCGGTGGCAAGGGGGCCGACGACGGCGGTCGAGTCGCTGTAGGCATACGTCAGCGTGGCCACAGCCGGCTCGAGACAGCCGGTACGCGAACACTTCCGTACGCTCCGCACGATTCGAAACGATAGCGCGTCGCCGCAAGGTAGGAGGAGCGACACGCGCTGGGACGTGCCGACCGCATAGACTTCCGGGGTGGCGACGGCTCGTGACTACCGACAGCGGCGGCGCTCGCGACGGGACCGGCACGGCCGGGGCCTGCGCGGGACGCTGTACCCGGCGACCCTGCCCGCCGCCGCGAGCCGCGCGGAGCGGTTCGACGCGCTGGTGCTCGACGCGCTGGAACCGATCGAGGCGCGCTGGCGCCACGAGCTGACGAAGCTGGACGTCGCGGTGGACGACGTGCCCGAAGTCCGCGAGAACGGCCGGGCGCCGTCCGACGGCGTGCTGCACGACGGCTCGGTGCCGTTGTCGCGGCTGGTGCCGGCGGGCGTGGACCGGACCGGCATGCCGACGCGGGCGCGGATCGTGCTGTACCGGCGCCCGCTGGAGGCGCGGGCGAAGGATCCGTCCGAGCTGGCGGACCTGGTGCACGACGTGCTGGTCGAGCAGGTGGCGGGCTACCTCGGCGTGGAACCGGACGTCATCGAAGGCGAGTGACCTACCGGACCGGGCCCTGCTCGTCGACGAAGCGGGTGGGCTCGCCCAGGAACACCTCGGCCGGCAGGTCGCCGTACCCGACGTTGAACGTGTCGAGCCAGTACGACCAGTCCTGCATCCCGGCCGAGCTGCTGAAGCGGTAGTTGAGCCGCCAGCGCACCCACTCCCCGGGCGCGAGCTTCACCGCCGGCGGGCGCCGCTTCCGGGGCGGTAGCCCGTACAGCGGCCCGATGCGGGGCAGCACCCGCAAGCGCCCGCCTGCCTCGCGGAGGCTCACGTTCAGAGCGCCCACGCCCTCGACGGTCTCGACCGGCGCGAAGCCGGCCTCCTCACGCATCCGCACCACGTGCGCGCCGCGTTCGGGCAGCTCGGGCAGCGCGAAGCCGGCCGGGAGCGCGTTCCGCACGGCCGCGGCGGGTCCGCCACGCGAACGCTTGGTCCAGGACGCGCGGACCCACTGGGCCGTGATCGTCACGGGCGGCGCCGGGCCGGGACCGCCGTCAGGAGCGTGAACAGCACCGCCGCCAGCTGGGCGAGCAGCAGCAGGTTCCGTTCCGTCCCCGGGAACTCGACCGTCACCTCGGACGACGCCGGCGGCACCGACACCGCCACCTGGTGCCCCCAGGCCGGCACGATCGGGACGCTCTTGCCGCCCACCGACGCCTTCCAGCCCGCTTCTTGCTCCGCCGCGAGCGCCAGCAGCCGCCCGGTCGGCCCGTCGGAAACCCGGACCCGCACGTCCGGCAGCCCTGCCTGGACCGGCGCTACGCCCGGCGCGTTCCCGGGCGCGCCGCCGCCCGTCACCGCCGCTTTCGCCTGCTCCGGGGAGATCAAGATCACCTGTCCGGCCGGCGGGAGCAGACGCAGCACGCCTCGGCCGTCGGACGTCGGCGCGGCCACCGAAACCAGGTCCTTCGCCGGCGGCACGTACGCCCGCGGGTCGACTCCCGCCGGCAGCACCACGAACTGCACGCCCGAGGCGGCCGCGGCGGCGAACGCGCGCTGGACCGCCGGCGCGTCGCCCTGGCCGAGGTCGCGGCGCCACGCCGCCAGCCGGGCCGGGGTGCCGGGCGTCGGGGCCAGTTCGTCGTCGCCGTAGTGGGGCAGGCGGCCGCCGATCTGGCGGGTCGCGTCCGATGCGAGGTCGAGCACCGACCGGCCGGACGCCGACACCTCCGCCGACACCTCGGGCGCGAGCGCGGGCCGTTCGCCGGCGCGAAGCGGTCCCTGACCGCCGACGACCACCGCGCCGGCCGCCAGCGCGAGGAAGACCCCGACCCCGGCGACCGCGAACACCTTGGGCAGCCACGGCGACGGCACCCCGGCCGAACCCCCGCGCTGCCACGAGCCGAGCACGACCCACAGCAGCCCGGCGCCGACGATCAGCAGCGGCACGCCGGCGTGGCCGTGCGCCGGTGAGCCACCCTGCATCGGCGTCGCCGTCACCAGCCG
Source organism: Amycolatopsis sp. NPDC051106 (assembly GCF_040682775.1). Taxonomy (NCBI): domain Bacteria; kingdom Bacillati; phylum Actinomycetota; class Actinomycetes; order Pseudonocardiales; family Pseudonocardiaceae; genus Amycolatopsis; species Amycolatopsis sp. NPDC051106. The sequence goes on from NZ_JBFBBQ010000079.1 coordinate 28,318, forward strand.
CACCAGCACCAGGCCGCCGGCCCCCAGCGCGGCCAGCGCGAGCCCGCCCGCCGCGAGCTTCGTCGGGCGGACGACGATCGCGATCAGGGCCGCCGCGATCACCGCGACACCGATCGGCCACGCGCCGGGCCCGCCCGGGTCGAGCCCGGCCAGGTCGGTGCCGGACACCGCCGAAGCCGCGCCGCCGAGTCCCTGCACCAGCAGTTCCGGGTGCCGCAGCAGCACGGTCGGCCACGGCAGCAGCAACGCCAGCGGCAGCAGGACCACGATGCCGACCGACGCGATCCGCCGCGCCAGCCCGGTCGGCGCGGGCAGCACGACGAACCCGATCAGCAGCCCGGCGAGCGCGAGCCCGTGCGCCAGCGGGGAGAACGCGCCGAGCAGCGCCACCCCGAACGCCGAGAGCGCCGAGACGTGCAGCCACCGCGTGTCCGCCCGCACCAGCAGCCCGGCGATGCCCGCGGCCACGAGCGGCAGCACGAGGTGCACCACGACGACGTCGAGCCGGCCCTGCGCCACTCCGGCGGTCGCCGCCGGCAGCAGCGCGTAGGTCGCGGCGACGACCGCGCGGACCCAGCGGCGCACGCGCAGCCGTCGCGTCGCCGCGTACGCGCTCAGCGCGGCCAGCGGGATGTCGCCGAGGAGCAGGATCGCCACCAGCGCGGCCGGGCCGCCGATGGGGGCGAACACCGCGCCGAGCGTGCCGAGCACCGGCAGGGTGGCCGACGCGGGCGCGCCGGTGCCGCCGGCGATCGCGTGCCACGGCGTCAGGTAGGACGACCAGAGTTCGCCGAGCCCGCCGACCGGCAGCAGCTTGCCGCCGAAGAGGTCGAGGCCGAGCCGGGCGCGGTTGACCACCAGCCCCAGCGCGGTCATCACGACGAGCAGCACGACCGGGGGCGCGAAGATCGTCGCCGCGAGCACGCGCCGGCGGTTCACCTCGACGAAGACGAGCTCCGGCTCTTCCGAGACGGCTTCGGTGACTTCGGTGGCTGCCGGGTCGTCGGTGGCGGAGACCGGTTCGGGCGCCGCGGTTTCCGGCAGTGCGACGGCGACGAGCGTGCCCGGTTTGCGCAGCCCGTTCCCGCGCGAGCTGAGCCCCCGCAGGGCGCCGGCGGGCAGCGCGTCCGGCCCGACCGGGCGGGTCTCGCGCGCGTCGAGCGCTTCGGGCGTGATCCACGCCGACTCGGTCTCGACGGTCTCGGGGATGCGGCCGAGCGCGACGTCTTCCTCGACGCCGCGGCGGACCAGCCCGACGACGCCGGCGCGGACGGCGTTGCGCAAGCGCGTCCCGCGGCCGGTGAAGAGCCCGCGAACCGTACCTGGCCGCGGATTCCGCCGCCGGCGGGCGCGGGCGGCGCGCAATCCGCCGCGTCCACTGAGGAGGTACGTCGCGGCGGCGAACTCGGCTCGCGCTTCGCCGGTGCGGCGCAGCAGGACGAAGGCCAGCGCGCGCAGGAGGGAGAGCAGCGGGAGCCGGATCATGCCCAGCCAGAAGGAAAACGACGAGCAGTTCACGAGGAACACCCGCAGCCCGTGAGCGCGGTTCGCGGCCGCGAGCGGGGTGGTGAGGGCGTCCGCCGCGCGTTGCCCGGTGGTGACGGCCCGCGCGTGCCGCACCCGCGCGGACGGCACGGAGAGGACGAGGCCGCCGGCGGCGTTCGCGCGCCAGCCGAAGTCGAGATCCTCGCGCAGCAAGGGGAAATCGGGGTCGAAGCCGCCGAGCTCGTCCCAGGCGTCGCGGCGCACGAGGGAGCCGGCGCTGGGCACGGCGAGCACCTCGGCGGGCTCTTCGCCGAGCGCGGCCACCTGCTGGCGGTGCCCGGAGGCGTCGGTGGACAGGCCGGCTTCGACGATCAGCCGCGGGTCGGTCCAGTCGAGGCCGAGCGAGCCGAGCACGGTCGCCGACGGCGTTTTCGTGGCGACGCGCAGGAGTTCGTCGAGGCAGTCGGGCTCGGGCGCGCAGTCGTCGTGCAGCAGCCACAGCCACGAACCGGGGTCGCCCCAGCGCTCGGTGGCGTGCTCGACGGCTCCGGCGACCGCGGCGGCGAAGCCGGTGTCACCGGAAAGGGTGACGACACCGGAGAGGACGGGCGCGGAGTCCGGGCCGGGATCGGCGGCCGCCTCGGCGAGCAACCGCGGGGTGGCGTCGGTGGAACCGGTGTCCACCGCGAGCACGTGCCGGGGCCGGACGGTGCTGCGGCGCAACGAAGAAAGCGCCAGCGGCAGCCAGTTCTCGCCGTTGTGACAGACCACAATGGCCAGAACGGGCGCGGTGCGCAGGACGGGCGGCGCGGCGGTGCGGGGCAACGAACGCTCCAGATCAGGCGGCGGATCGGTGCGGCCACCCTACGGCCCCGGTCCGTCACCCGATGGTGAACCCACGCCGTGCGCCCACGCAGTGGAACCGCGTGGGCGAACGATCAAGACAACTGCCGAAGCCGAAGCTGCACGCTCAACGCGACCACGGCGGGGGTCCGGGGGCTTGCCCCGGGCGGGGTCTGGGGGTTGCACCCCCAGAAGACACTGAAACGAGCGATCATGGTTCGCGCGTTCCGCGAACACACCTCTCCCTAGATCGCTCGTTTCTTCAGCTTCCGGCGCTCCCGCTCGGACAGACCGCCCCAGATGCCGAAGCGTTCGTCCTTGGCCAGCGCGTACTCAAGGCACTCGTCCTTGACCTCGCAGCCCAGGCAGATCCGCTTGGCTTCACGGGTGGAGCCGCCCTTCTCGGGGAAGAACGCCTCCGGGTCCGTCTGCGCGCACAGGGCGCGCTCCTGCCAATCCTGCTCTTCCTCGGTGGCATCGATGAGCTCGGTGAGATCTCCCAGAGCCTGCTCCGGGATCTCGCCCCAACTCATGACGTGCCCCCATTCCTTACCATCGGCTTCCAACCGCACGTCCGCCTCCTCGCTCCCTAGCACTCCCCAGGCTGGCGGTGGTGAAACGACACTCGCTGTCCCCTCGACAACGAATGACATCACTGTGATTACACCCGTGTAGTGCGGTCAGGTCAAGCGGAGTAGCGAGTTCGGGGGACGTTCGGGCCCGACCGCGCAAGGGGACACGCCGGTAACTTCACACCGGGCATACGGAAGACTGGAAGCGTGCAGAAGTCAGCAGTGCGTCCCAGCCCGGTCTTCCTCGGCATCCTCGCGCTCACCGTCGCCGGTGGCGCGATGGCCGCGTTCGGTGACATCAACACCGTTTTCGTCCGCGACCGCGACCCGCTGCTCATCGCCGGGGTCGTGATCTTCGTCGCCGCCGGCTGGGTGGCGTCGCTGTCGCTGCACGAGTTCGGCCACGCGATGGTCGCCTACCGCGGCGGTGACTACAGCGTCGCCCACAAGGGTTACCTGACGCTGGACGTGCGGAAGTACACCGACCCGGTCCTGTCGATCATCCTGCCGCTGATCTTCCTGATCATCGGCGGCATCCCGCTCCCCGGCGGCGCGGTCTGGATCAACCGCGGCGCGCTGAAGTCCCGCGGGACGTCGTCGTGGGTGTCGCTGGCCGGGCCGCTGAGCAACCTCGCGGTCGGGGCGGCGCTGGCCCTGGTGGTGTCGCTGGTCCCGATGGCGGGCGGCCTGGTGATCGCGATGTCCTACCTGGCGCTGCTCCAGGTCGTGACGTTCCTGTTGAACATCCTCCCGATCCCGGGCCTCGACGGCTGGGGCGCGATCGAGCCGTACCTCCCGCCGCGGGCCCGCGAACTCGGCGCCAAGGTGCGCCCGTGGGCGCCGATCATCCTGTTCGCGGTCCTGTGGTTCTTCCGCCCGGCGAACACGGCCCTGTGGGAAGGCTCGTACGCGATCTTCGGCGCCTTCGGCGGCTACGTGGAAGGCGCCCAGATCGGGTTCAGCGTCTTCCAGTTCTGGAACTGAGACGCGGACCGGGCACCGCGCGGGAAGATCACGTGCGGTGCTCGGTCAGCCACGCGTGCGCCCGCTTCCAGACGACGCGCAGTCCCGAACGTTCCCCGAGGTAGTCCCCCGCCGCGCCCACGACCGGCAGCAGGCCGAGCGCCCGGTGGAACAGGTTGCCCCGCGGCCGCTTCTCCAGTTCCTCCGTGATCCCGAGCAGCCCGCGCCCGAGCCGCCACAGCGTGCGACCCGCCGCCTTCACCGTCGCCTTGCCGTGCTTCTTCTCCGACGCCGTCAGCTCTTCGGTCAGCCTCGCCGCTTCGTCCGCCTCCGCCGCTTCGTCGTGCTCCGGATGCTTGCCCGCCGCGAGGTCGGCGTCGATCTCGCGCTCGAACAGCACCCACGCGATCAGCCGCACCCGCGTGCCCACGTCCGTCACGCCGTACTCGCCGGCGATCGCGCACAGCAGCAGCCCCTGCGACGCCGCGCCGAGCGTGTCCTGCACCGGCAGCCGGTCGGCCAGCGCGCCGCCCAGGCCCGGGATCGACGTCAGCAGCGCCGTGAACCGGCCGACGCGGTTCATCCACCAGCTCGACCGGTCGTAGCCCGTCATCCGCGCCCACGCCGCCGTGCCCGGCACCTTCACCGACGTCACGCCGTGGATCAGCTTCGCCTTCAGCCCGGACTCGACCTCGGCGAGGTCGTCGGCCGCGCGTGCCTGCAGGCCGAACGGGTCGGACTCGCGCAGCGCGTCGAGCATCGGCCCGCACGCCCGCACGAACGGCCGCAGCACGGCCACGACCTGACGGTCGGAAATCGCTTCACCCACGTCCCGGACTCCTTCCCGCGGCGGCGCGGCCCAGCCCGCCGCCGAGCACCAGCGCGCCCGGCAGCGCACTCGCGCCGAGCAGGACCAGCGCCCGCCAGTCCTGGATCAGCACCAGGTCACCGCCCGGGCCCAGCAGGCCGACGCCGAACACGACGACCACCCACACCGCCAGGGGTACCCACGAAAGCCCGGGCCGCACCAGCTTCGCCGTCGTCGACACCAGCCACGGCGTGGTGACGGCGCCGACGACGACCATCAGCGGCAGCGGCACGACGCCGATCCGCAGTGGCAGGAAGAACAGCTCCAGCACGGCCAGCAGCACCGTGTCGAGGGCGAGCAGCAGCAGGAAGAGCCTCTGTTCCCCGGTCAGCGGCTCGGGCACCGTCACAGCCCGCCGAACAGGTCGTCCGCCGCGCCGTCGGCCGGGCCGTGAGCCAGGACGAAGGAGTCGCGCGCCGGGATCGGCTGGGCGAGCTCGTTCGTCAGCGCGAAGTACGGGACGTCGCCCTCGACCACGGCCAGCTGCGTCGCGTGCGCACGGAGGGCGGCCAGCTTCGCCGGGACGTACGCGGCGACGTCGAGCGTCGTCGTGATCTCCTCGTCCGGCGTCACGGGCAGCTCGTCGTCGGCCGGTACGGGGTACGCGGTCTCGCCGGCCCGCAGCGCGGCCAGCCCGGTGCGCATCGCGTCACTCGACGTGACGACGTGGAACACCCGCGCCACCGACTCCGCGCGCGGGGCCGCGGCCATGGTGATCTCGTGGGCGCGGATGTGGTCGGGGTGGCCGTAGCCGCCGAAGGAGTCGTAGGTGACGACGACCTGGGGCCGCACCTCGTCGAGGATCTCCGCCAGCTGCGCGGCCTGCTCCTCGGCGCTCCCCCCGGTGAACGCCCGCGGGTGCGCGGCCGACGGCGTGCCCGCCATGCCCGAATCGCGCCACCGGCCGATCCCACCCAGATAACGATGCCGTGACACCCCCAGCGCGGCGCACGCGGCCTTCAGCTCGGCGACGCGGTAGCCGCCCAGCTGGTCGGCCGCCCAGGCGCCCAGCCCGGCCAGCTCCGGCAGGCCGGCCATGATCTCGCCCTCTTCGCCGAGCGTGCAGGTCACGACGGTCACTTCGGCACCTTCGGCGGCGTATCGTGCGATCGTGGCGCCGGTGGTGATGCTCTCGTCGTCGGGATGGGCGTGGACGAGCAGCAGCCTGCGCGGTACCGGGGAGATCACGGGTTGAGCGTAATTCCCGTGCTCCGACCTTCGTCGGGGACACCCTCGGTTATCCTCGCGCGAGTCGCGACCGCCGCGTCGCGATCGTCTGTACCCCCACGAAGGGCATCTTGGTGAGCACTGAAGCAACTTCGGCGGACGTCGCCGGCGTGTCCGGTTCGGTCCTGTCGATCTCCGACCTCAGCGTGTCGTTCCAGACCGAGGACGGTGTCGTCGACGCCGTCAAGGGCATCGGGTTCGACGTGCAGCCCGGCGAGATCGTCGCCGTGGTCGGGGAGTCCGGGTCCGGCAAGTCCGTCACGTCGATGTCGGTGCTGGGCCTGCTGCCCAAGACCAGCCGGATCGCCGGCGAGCTGCGCCTCGGCGAGCGCAACCTGGCGGACCTCAAAGAAAAGGACATGCAGAAGATCCGCGGCAACCAGGTCGCGATGATCTTCCAGGAGCCGATGACCGCGCTGAACCCGGTCTACACGATCGGCTGGCAGCTGCGCGAGGCCCTGCGCTCGCACCTGGACATCTCCAAGGCCGCCGCGGACAAGCGCGCGGTCGAGCTGCTCGACATGGTCGGCATCCCGAACCCGGAGCTGCGGTTCAAGCAGTACCCGCACCAGCTCTCGGGCGGTCTGCGCCAGCGCGTCGTGATCGCCATGGCGATCTCCTGCGATCCGAAGGTGATCATCGCCGACGAGCCGACCACCGCGCTCGACGTCACCGTGCAGGCGGAGATCCTCGGCCTGCTGCGCAAGCTGCGGGACACCCTCGACACGGCGATCGTGCTGATCACCCACGACATGGGCGTCGTCGCCGACATGGCCGACCGCGTCATCGTGATGTACCAGGGCGAGATCGTCGAAGAGGCCCCGTCGCGCGAGCTGTTCGCGTCGCCGAAGGAGGACTACACCCGGCGGCTGCTGGCCGCGGTGCCGGTGCTCGGCCAGCGCCCGGAGGGGCGCCGGCTGCTCGACGACTCCGGGATCGCCTCCGACAGCACCGAGGCGGCCAAGATCGCCGAGGAGATCCGGCTGGCCGACGCCGAGCTCGAGGCCGTGATCGAGGAGGCCGCGCCGGCCCTCGAGATCAAGAACCTGGTGCTCGAGTACCCGGGCCGTCGCGGTCAGGGCAAGAACCGCGCGGTGGACGACGTCTCGCTGAGCATCGCCAAGGGCGAGATCGTCGGCCTGGTGGGCGAGTCCGGCTCGGGCAAGACGACCGTCGGCCGCTGCGCCGTCGGCCTGCTCCAGGCCACCGAGGGCACCATCGCGATCGCCGGCAAGGACATCACGAAGATGTCGGCGAAGGAGCTTCGCCCGCTTCGCCGGTACTTCTCGATCGTCTTCCAGGACCCTGCGTCCACTCTGGACCCGAAGATGACGATCGGCGAGTCGATCGCCGAGCCGATGGTGCTGCACAAGGTGCTGGGCGGCAAGGAGCTCTCGGCCCGCGTGCGGTCGCTGCTCGACAAGGTCGAGCTGGGCGGGCACTACATGAACCGCTACCCGCACGAGCTCTCCGGCGGCCAGCGCCAGCGCGTGGCGATCGCCCGGGCGCTGTCCCTGGACCCGGCGCTGCTCATCGCGGACGAGCCGACGTCGGCGCTGGACGTGTCGGTGCAGGCCCGCGTGCTGGACCTGTTCCTCGACCTGCAGCAGTCGCTGCAGTTCGCGTGCCTGTTCATCAGCCACGACCTGGCGGTGGTCGACCTGCTCGCCGACCGCGTCGCGGTGATGCAGCACGGCAAGCTGGTCGAGATCGGCACGCGCGACCAGGTGCTGCACTCGCCGCAGCAGGACTACACGCGCCGCCTGCTGTCGGCGGCGCCGGTCGCGGACCCGGTGCTGCAGGCCGAGCGCCGCGCGGCCTGGGAGGCCGGCAAGCTGGCCCCCGTCGCCGACTGACATACGACGCTGAAGGGCCCGTACCCTGCTGGGTGCGGGCCCTTCCGCGTTTCCGGACCAGAGCGCCCCAATGTGGCCTTCGGTGCGTTGAACGCACCCAAGGCGGCCTTCGGTGCGTTGAACGCACCCAAGGCGGCCTTCGGTGCGTCTGACGCACCGAAGGCCACATTGGGGCGCTCGGGGTGAGCGTCAGCCGCGGAGCATCTCCGCGACCAGGAATGCCAGCTCCAGTGACTGCTGGGTGTTCAGGCGCGGGTCGCAGGCCGTCTCGTAGCGGCCCGACAGGTCGATGTCCGAGATCTCCTGGGCGCCGCCCAGGCACTCCGTCACGTCCTCGCCCGTGAGCTCCACGTGGATGCCGCCCGGGTAGGTGCCCAGCTGGTTGTGGACCTCGAAGAAGCCCTGGACCTCGTCGACGATCCGGTCGAAGTGACGGGTCTTGTAGCCGGTGGACGACTCGTGCGTGTTGCCGTGCATCGGGTCGCACTGCCAGATGACCTTGTGCCCGGACGCCTCGACCCGCTCGACGATGCCCGGCAGCACCTCGCGGACGTTGCCGTTGCCCATCCGCGCGATCAGCGTCAGCCGGCCCGGCTCGTTGCGCGGGTCGAGCCGCTCGACGTACTCCGCGGCCTGCTCGGGCGTGGTCGTCGGGCCGATCTTCAACCCGATCGGGTTGGCCAGCAGCTCGGCGAACGCGATGTGCGCGCCGTCCAGCTGCCGGGTCCGCTCGCCGATCCAGAGGAAGTGCGACGACAGGTTGTACAGCTTCGGGTTCGCCGCGTCGGCGTTGTCCAGGCGCAGCATCGAACGCTCGTAGTCGAGCAGCAGCGCTTCGTGGCTGGCGAAGATCTCGGTGGACTGCAGCGACGTGTCCGTCACCCCGCAGGCCGACATGAACCGCAGGCCGCGGTCGATCTCGTTGGCCAGCGCCTCGAAGCGCTGCGCCGCCGGCGACGCCGAGACGAAGTCCTTGTTCCAGTCGTGCACCTGGTGCAGGTCGGCCATGCCGGCGCCGGTGAGGGCGCGGACCAGGTTCATCGCCGCGCCCGCGTTCGCGTAGGCGCGGATCATCCGGCCCGGGTCCGGCACGCGCAGCTCGGGCTTCGCGACCAGGGAGTTGATGATGTCGCCGCGGTAGACCGGCAGGCCCAGGGCGTCCGTCGCGGCCGAGCGCGGCTTCGCGTACTGGCCGGCGATGCGCCCGACCTTGACCACCGGCAGGCTCGCGCCGTAGGTCAGCACGACCGCCATCTGCAGCAGCGTGCGCAGGTTGGCGCGGATGTGCGGCTCGGTGTTGGACTCGAACGTCTCCGCGCAGTCACCGCCCTGCAGGAGGAAGGCCTCGCCGCGGGCGACCATCGCGAGCCGGCCCTTGAGACGGTCGATCTCGGCCGGGACCGTGATCGGCGGCACGCTCTCCAGCACGCCGCGGACCCGCCGGGTCGCGTCCGGGTCGGGCCACTCCGGCTGTTGCGCGGCGGGCAGGGCCAGCGCCTTGTCGAGCCGCTCCCGCAGCTCGGGCGGCAGCGGCGGCAGTTCGGGCAGGGTGTCGACGGGGACGTCCACAGTCCAGTTCACGAACACCAGGATAGGGTTCGCGCCCCGCTCCTCTTCGCCCGGTTCGCCCCCGGACTGGCGGATCCCTCGAAGTGTGGCCCGGGACGCACCCGGTTCTCGCCGCCGAGCTGGGAACTCGTGCCCAGCTCGGCGGCCGGGGTCCGCACGGCGCGAGAACCCCGGAGAGAGAAACCGACTCCCTCACCGAGCAGATCGGCAGGAACCGTCCGCCGCGGGGAAGACCCCGTCACGCAGATAGCCCAGCACCACGGCGTTCCCGCACGCGTTCTCCCGCGTGAAGACGCCGTGGCCGCCCGCGTCGACGGTCACCATCCGCGCCCGGTTCCCGAACGCCGCCCGCGTTTCGCGCGCCCCCGAAAGCGGGGTCGCCGGGTCGCGCAGGTTCTGCACCAGCAGGACGTTCGCCGGCCCGGGGCCGCCGGCGCGCACCGGCGGTTCGGTGCGCTCGACGGGCCAGAACGCGCACGGGTTCACGTTCGCCGCGGCCGGGCCGAACATCGGGTGGCGCCCCCGTTCGCGCTCGACCGCGCGCTGGTAGAAACCGATCTGCTCGGGCCAGTCGGAGTCGTTGCAGATCACCTGGAGCTGCAGCGACGCGCGGGTGTCGCCGTCGAGCGGTCCCGCCGCGACGCGCGCGGTGCTTGCCCACTCCGCGGCCAGCGCTGGGAAGCGCGCATCATCGTAAAGCCCGTTCCACGTGTTCGACCGGAACTCCGGTCCGCGGACGGCGGCCAGCTCGAAGAACTTCGCCGTCACCGCCGCCGGGGTCCGCCCCAGGTGGTAGGTGTCGTCGCGGGCGGCGGCCCAGGCGGCGAAGTCGGGGAACCGGTCGTCGAACCCTTCGGCGAAGCGCTGGTTGGCGCGGACGTCGAGGCCTCGCGGGCCGAGGACGCTGTCGAGCACGATCCGGTCGCCGCGGGCGGGGAACATCGACGCGTAGGCGGCGCCGAGGTAGCTGCCGTACGAAAGCCCGTAGTAGGAGATCTTCTTCTCCCCCAGCGCTTCCCGGACGCGGTCGAGGTCGCGCGCGGTGTTCGCGGTCGTCATGTGCGGCAGCAGGTCCGCCGTCGCCGCCTCGCCGCACTGCTTCGCGACGACACGCGCTTTCGCCGCGGTGACCACGACGTCACGCGGGCTGTCCGCGTAGGGGCCGAGCACGGCGCCACGCTGCTCGGGCGTCATGGCGCACGTCACCGGGGTGCTGTAGCCGGTGCCGCGCGGGTCGAAGCCGATGACGTCGTAGGCGTCCGGCAGGCCGGATCCGCCCATCCGCTGCAGCAGCTGGGCGGGCATGGCGAGCCCGGGGCTGCCCTGGCCGCCGGGGTTCATCAGCAGCACGCCGCGGCGCTTGCCCGGAGTGCCGGCGTGCCGGGACAGGGTCAGCTCGATGGTGCGCCCGGGATGGGCGTAGTCGAGGGGCACGCGCAGTCTCGCGCATTCGAGCCCGGCCGTGGGCGACGGCGACATGCCGTAGTCCGGGCAGGGCGTCGTCCACGCGAGACGCGGTGACGCGTTCGCCGGCGGCGCGGCGAGCAGGGGCAGGAAAGCCAGGAGTACAGGAGTTTCCGCATACCCCGAGCCTGCCCCGGCGGGAGCGCGCGGACGTCAGCCCGGAGGCCGGACCCTCGGGTCCTCCCCCGGGCTGACGGCGGTCACGCGGCTTGCGCGCGGTTGTACAGGTTCTGCGCGTCGGTGCCGAAGTACGGCCCGAACATGTACCCGGGCAGGAAGGTGTAGCCGAAGCTGTTCACCGAAGCCTGGACGCCGGATCCGCTGCCCTCGTTGAACGACAGGAACCACGGCCCGCCGCTGGAGCCGCCGGTCATGTCGCACCGCATGCCGTGGTCCTGGGTCAGCAGGAAGTCGGTGAACGTGCTGCCGCTGCAGTAGATCAGCTTCGTGCCGTCGTACGGCGCCGCGGCCGGATAGCCGAAGGTGTACATGCTCTGGTTCTTCGGCTGGTTGAAGGCGATGCCCTGCGCGCCGACGACGTCGGTGAGCCGCTGGCCGTTCAGCGGGTTCACCACGGCCATGCCGACGTCGTAGTTCATGTCCTCACTGGCTTCCCACTGCGGCGTGGTGAGCGTGGTCTTGGCCGCCCACTGGCCATAGGGCGCGTTGCCGTTGTCGTAGCCCGGGACGAACGTCCACTGCGTGTGCCAGGTGCCCTGGTACTTCACGCAATGGCCGGCGGTGACGACGACGCTGCCGTTGGTGCTCGTGACGGCGTCCCCGGAGCAGGAAGCATTTTGGCCGTTGAAGACGAAGAACACGCGCCCGGCGGTGTGCGTGACCTGGCCGCCGCCGGTCCAGGCACCGCCGCCGTTCGGAATGCTCCGGATGATCGCGCTCTGTCCTCTGGCCACGTCTCTCGGCGTGAAGGCAGGCGCTTTGACGAGGTTGTCCATCGGGACGGCCGCCCGCATGGCATCGGGCGTCCAGAAGGGTTTCGGCGCGGCCTGGGCGGGCGCGCCGACCAGGGCGAACGCAAGGGAGAGGACCGCGGTGACGACCGCTGTACGGAGAGCCGTGTGCTTCAAGACGCCCACCTTCCGCCGAGGTGAATTGCCGCGAAACCGGCACAGTTACCCGAAAGTAGTTGCCCGTGCACACAGGGCACAGCCACCGTTCGGCCCAAAAGCGAAACCGTCGAAGGCCGCCTCACCAGCGGCACGGCTTCCGACGCGCAGGGCTCCCGAGCCCCGGCTGACCCCGAAGCGCGGGAGCCGGCGGCGACTCGCGAGGGGACCTCCGGTGCAGTGAATGACTCATTCCTGGCGTCCAGCGCCAGGAATGCGCGGAGCTGGAGCGGGCGGGCAAGAGCATCGTCAC
>NZ_JBFBBQ010000080.1:0-40006 GCF_040682775.1 Amycolatopsis sp. NPDC051106
GCGCCCCCCCCCCCCCCCCCCCCCGCGCCCCCCCCCCCCCCCCGGGGGGGGGGGGGGGCCCCCCCCCCCCCCCAACGCCACATTGGGTGCGTCCCACGCAACCAACGCCACATTGGGGCGCTCGAGACCCACTCTCGAAGCCGCGCCGGCGCTGGACCCGGGGCCGGACCCGGGGGCCGGGTGGAGCCGAGGCGGGGGCCGGAGTAAGCCGTGCGGATCGGGCCGGAACGGAACCAGGCTCAGGTCATGCCGTGTTGGCCGGGACCAGGCTGGCGGGGCCGGGGCCGAGCACCGCACTGAGGCGAGGTCAGCGGGCGGGCCCGAAGCTGGAGCAGCGCCGGACCACGGCGGGGCCCGCCCTCCCCTCGGGGGCCACCGCCCGCTCCAGCGTATCGGCGACCACCAACACAAAGCCGCGAAAACCACCACCGAAGCTCCAGCCATCCACATCACGGCCCGCCTGTGGACACCGGCCCGAACCTCACCGCAGCAACGAAACCAACGTCGGCAAGGCAGCCACCAACGCCTCCCGAGCACAACCCGCGTACCCGATCGCCACCCCGTGCGACGACGGCTCCCCGGCGAAGTGCCGAGCCAACCCGTCCAACCGGATCCCCCTCCGCTCAGCGGAAGCGATCACCGACACCTCCACCGCAGCCGACGGGAACGGCACCACCAGGTGCGCCCCCGCGTCGTCACCACGGACCGGCACCCCCGCCGCGGCCAACGCCCCCGCCAGCAACGTCCGCCGCTCGGCCATCTCCCGGCGAAGTTTCCGCAGGTGACGTCCCAAATCCCCGTTCCGCGCGAATTCGTACAGCACCCGCTGCCCCGCCGGCGACGGCCGCGTCCCGGTCGAATCGCGGTACGCCAGCACCGCCGATGTGATCGCCTCCGGGGCCACCATCCACCCCGCCCCCAGCGTCGGCGTGAGGATCTTCGACGTCGTCCCCAGGTGCGCCACCACGTCCGGTGCCAGCGAAGCCAGCATCGGCAGCGGCGCCACGTCGAAGCGCAGCTCGCCGTCATAGTCGTCCTCGATGACCAACATGGACGAGGAACGCGCCCGCTCGACCAGCGACACCCGCCGCGCCGCGCTCAGCCGGCTGCCCATCGGGTACTGGTGCGCCGGCGAGCAGTACACCGCCCGGGCCCCCGCCGGGATCGCGTCCGGCCGCAGCCCCTCCTCGTCCACCGGCACCCCCACCACCCGCATGCCCGCGCGGAGGAACGCCTGCACCGCGCGCTGGTACCCGGGCTCCTCGACGGCGACGACGTCCCCGCGTTCGAGCACCGCCGCCGCCAGCTCGACGACCGCCGCCGTCGTCCCGCCGGTCGCCAGCACCGAACCGGCCGCCAGGCCGCGGTGACGCAGGAGGTGCTCCGACACCGCCGCGCGGTACTCCGGCAGCCCGGCGCGGTGCGCGCGGACCAGGGGGTCCGGGTCGGCCGCCGCACGCCAGGCACGGCGCCAGGCCGCGCGGTCCAGGCCGTCCGCCCACGGTGTCCCGGGCCCGAGGTCGAGTAGCGACGGCCCGGAAGCCTCGGGCACCGGCACCGAAGGCGCCGGGACCTGCGACGCCGAGTACGAAGGCGGCGTCGTCACGTACGTGCCGGAGCCGTGCCGCCCGGAGATCCACCCTTCGGCGTGCAGTTGCTCGTACGCCGCCGACGTCACCGTGCGGCTGACGCCGAGGCGCCCGGCCAGGGCCCGCGTCGAGGGGAGCCGGTCGCCGCCCCGGAGGTGGCCTGAAGCGGCGGCTTCGCGCAGCGCGTCCGCGAGCTGGACGGCCAGCGGCGTCACGGCCGCCCGGTCGAGGCTCACCGGGAGCGCGGTGTCGGCGTGGGTCACGGGACCTCCTCAAGTGGACTTCCCAAGTGTACGAGAAGTGGACGTTTTCCGATGCCACTGCGCTGGGAGACGCTGATCGCATGCTGTCCACCACGCCCCGCACCACGCTCGGCCGCAAGAAGCACCGGGCCGTGACCGACCGCTCGATCCTCCACGAAGTCCTGGACGAGGGCCTGATCTGCCACCTCGGCATCGTCCGCGACGGCGTCCCCCTGGTCCTGCCGACCGGCTACGGCCGCGACGGCGACACGCTGTACCTGCACGGCTCGACCGGCGCGGCCAGCCTGCGCGCGGCGTCGCGGGACCTCGACGTCTGCGTCACGGTCACCCTCCTCGACGGCATCGTCTACTCGCGGTCGGTGAACAACCACTCGATGAACTACCGCAGCGCGGTCATCTTCGGGAAGGCGACGCCGGTCGTCGACCCCGAAGCGAAGATGCACGGCCTGAAGGTGCTGACCGACCACCTCGCCCCGGGCTCGTGGGAGCACGCGCGCGAGGTCAACGCGAAGGAGTTCGCCGCGGTCAGCGTGCTGGCGCTCGACCTCGCCGAGGCGTCGGTGAAGATGCGCGCCGAGGGTCCGGACGACGAGCCGGAGGACCTCGAAGCCGACGCTGCCTGGGCCGGGGTGCTCCCGGTCCGGACGGCCTTCGGCGCGCCCGAGCCCTCGGAAGACCTCTCCCCCGGCTGGACGACGCCCGAGCACGTCACCGGTCGTGAGTGAGAAACAGGGTTCTCACTCACGACCGGCGAGCGGCAGCCGGACCGTGAACACCGTCCGGCCCGGTTCCGAGGACACCGTGACCGTGCCGCCGTGCGCCGTCACCAAGGACTGGACCACGGACAGCCCGAGCCCGGTGCCGCCGTTGCCGCGGGTGCGGGAGTCGTCGACGCGGAAGAACCGGTCGAAGATCCGCTCCTGGTCCCCCGGAGCGATCCCGGGCCCGGCGTCACTCACCCGCACCACCGCCTGAGGACCGTCGACCGCCACCGAGACGTGCACGTCGGTCCCGGGCGGGGTGTGCACGGCGGCATTGGCCAGCAGGTTGTCGAACACCTGCCGCAGCCGCACCGGGTCCGCGCGGACGAAAGCCGCCTCGAGGGACGACGTCAGCGGATGGTCGGGACGCCCGGCGGCGAACGCGTCCGCCGCGTCGCCGGCCAGCTCGGCCAGGTCGACGCGCTCCGGCCGCAACGGCGTCTCGGCGGCCCGCGCGTCGAGCCGCGCGAGCAGCAGGAGATCGTCGACCAGCACGCTCATCCGGGCCGTCTCCTCGCGGATCTTCGCCAGGTGCGCTTCCCGCTCCGCCGGTTCGTTCGCCGCCGCGTAGCGGAAAAGGTCGGCGTAGCCCCGGATCGACGTCAACGGCGTCCGCAGCTCGTGCGACGCGTCCGCGACGAACCGGCGCAACCGCTCGTTCGCCTCGGTCTTCGCCGCCAGGGACGTGTCGATGTGCGCGAGCATCACGTTGAACGCCGTCCGCAGCTCGTCGACTTCGGCGCCGCCCCCGGTCCCCGCCGCGCGGACCGGCAGCGCGGGGTTCGCGGTGAGGTCGTGCGACGCGATGTCGTGCGCGGTGCCGGCCATGTCCGCCAGCGGACGCAGGCCCCGGCTCAGCACCAGCCGCCCGACGACCAGCAACACGCCCAGCGCGAACGCGAACGCGCCGACCTCCACCCAGATCAGCTGCTGGACCGTGCCGTCGAGGTCTTTCTGCGGCGCGGCGGACAGCAGCACCGAACCGTTGTCGACCGGGCAGGCCCGCACCCGGTACGGCCCGTCGTCGTGCAGGTAGATGTTCCGCGTGACGTCGCCGTCGACCGCGTCGGCGGCGATCTTCGCCAGTGGCTTGGCGTCGCCGGGCAGCTGGCCGCCGGGCTGGGGCGTCGCGACGCCGTCGCGCACCTTGTACAGCGCCGAGTACCACGAGTACACCGACTGCGGCGAGCCGTGCGTCTCGCGCAGCTGCGGCAGCTGCGTGTTCTGGCTCTTGGACAGCTGCTCGTCGAGCCGCCGGTCGAGGTAGCCGTGCATGATCCCGACCGTCGTGACGCCGACGGCCGCGAACACGACCAGCGCGAGCGCCCCGAGGCCGAGCGTGATCCGGGTGCCCAGCCGCGTGCGCTGCCAGGCCCCGTACCACTTGCGGAAGAAGCGCTTCACCGGTTGACCTGGCGCACGACGTACCCGACGCCGCGCACGGTGTGGATCAGCGGTTCGCCGCCGCCCGCGTCGACCTTGCGCCGCAGGTGCGAGATGACGAGCTCGACCACATTGGACCGGCCGCCGAAGTCGTACTCCCAGACGTGGTCGAGGATCTGCGCCTTCGTCAGCACTGCGGGCGAGCGGCGCATGAGGTAGCGCAGCAGCTCGTACTCGGTCGGCGTCAGCTCGGCGGGCGGCCCGTCGCCGCGGCGGACCTCGCGGGTGTCCTCGTCCAGCGTCAGGTCGCCGACGCGCAGCACGGCCCCGCGCGCCGCCGCCTGGTGCGCGACACCGGTGCTGCGCCGCAGCACCGCCCGCAGCCGCGCCATCAGCTCCTCGACGGAAAACGGTTTCACGAGGTAGTCGTCACCCCCGCGGGTGAGCCCGGCGATCCGGTCGGCCGTCGCGTCCTTGGCCGTGAGGAACACCACGGGCACCGCGCTGCCGTTCTCCCGGAGGCGGTCGAGCACGGTGAAGCCGTCCAGGTCGGGCAGCATCAGGTCGAGCACGACGATGTCCGGCCCGAACTCCGCGGCCTGGGCCAGCGCGGCCTTGCCGGAGCCGGCCGTGACCGCCTGCCAGCCCTCGTACCGGGCGACGGTGGCGACGAGGTCGGCGATGTGCGGCTCGTCGTCGACGACGAGCAGGCGCACGGGTTCGGAGGGCTGCACCACCCCATCTTCTCCCGGCGCGCGCGCGAGCGGCGACCGGTGACGCGGGCCGACAGGAATCCGACAGCCCGTACCCAGACTCGCCACAGGCTGGGTGGCGAGGCTGAGCTTCGTGAACCGAACCCGAGGGGGATCCGTGTGACCAGCATGACGCAGACCGCCGAGGCCACGCGCCCGGCGATCCGCCCCCGGATCGCCGCGAAATCCGGCCTCTTCCTCTTCCTGGGCGCCAACGTGGCGGCCGTCACGGTGCTCTTCGCCGAAGCCGGGCTGTCCCAGAACGTGCTCATCAGCATCGGCAGGCTCGCCGGGCTGTACGGCGCGCTGGCGATGGCCTGCCAGCTGCTGCTCGTGGCCCGGCTGCCCTGGCTGGACCGCCGGATCGGCATGGACCGGCTCACGACGTGGCACCGGTGGACCGGCTTCACGATCCTCTGGACCTTGCTGGCGCACCTGGTGTTCATCTCGTTCGGGTACGCGGAGGTCACGAACCAGGGCGTCGTCGACGAACTGGTCGAAATGGCCAACACCCTTGAAGGGATCCTGCGGGCGCTGGTCGCGTTCGCCGTCATCCTCATCGTGGGCGCGGCGTCGGCGAAGTTCGCGCGGAAGCGGCTGGCGTACGAGACGTGGCACTTCATCCACCTCTACACCTACGCCGCGGTCTTCCTGGCGTTCACCCACCAGATCGCGCTCGGCACGTCGTTCGCGAGCGCCCCGGCGGCCAAGGCCTACTGGTGGACGCTCTGGCTGGGCGCCGGCGCCGCCGTGCTCGCCGGACGCGTCCTGCTCCCGCTGTGGCGGAACCTGCGCCACCAGCTGCGCGTCACCGCGGTGGTTTCCGAGGCCCCGGACGTGGTTTCGGTCTACATGACCGGCAAGCACCTCGACAAGATGCCGGCGCGGGCGGGCCAGTTCTTCCTCTGGCGGTTCCTCACGAAGGACCGCTGGTACCAGGCCAACCCGTTCTCGCTGTCCGCCGCGCCCGACGGCCGCACGCTGCGCCTGACCGCGAAGGCGCTCGGCGACGCCAGCGCGTCGCTGCGCAACCTGCGGATCGGGACGCGCGTGTTCGCCGAAGGCCCGTACGGCGCGTTCACGACGATCCACCAGCAACGGCCCAACGCGCTGCTCGTGGCGGGTGGCGTCGGCATCACGCCGATCCGCGCGCTGCTGGAGGACATCGACGGCCACGTCGTCGTCCTCTACCGGGTGCGCACGCAGGCCGACGCGGTGCTGCTGCCCGAGCTGAACGGGCTCGCCAAGGCGCGGGGCGCGGTGGTGAGCGTCCTCGCCGGGTCGGACCAGGCCGTCGGCCCGCGCGGGGCGATGCTCGGCCCGGCGAACCTGCACATGATGGTGCCGGACGTGCACGAGCGGGACGTGTTCGTCTGCGGCCCGCCGGGGATGACGTCGGCCGTGCTGCGCAGCCTGCGCGAGCTGCGCGTGCCGAAGGCCCAGGTCCACGCCGAACGCTTCAGCCTCGCGGCCTAGGGGGACATTCCAGTGAAGAGGACCATCTTCGTCGTCGCGCTGTCGATCGCGGGGTTCATCGCGGTCTGGCGGTTCGAGCCGGGACCGGTGCACAACACCGCCGTCGCCCAGGCGCCGCCGAGCGTCACGGCACCGTCCACATCGGCCGCGCCGCCGGACTCGACGTCGCCCACCCAGTCCACTCCGGACAGTGCGAACGCGACGGTCACGACCCAGGGTTCCGCGGAGTCCAGCAACTACGGGACCGTGCAGGTCGAGGTCACGTTCACCGGCGCCCGGATGGTCGCGGTCACGCTGCTGCAGGCCCCGGACGACGGCCGCGCGCTCACCGCGTTGCCGCGCCTGCAGCAAGAAGCCATGAAAGCCCAGAGCGCCGACATCGACACGATCACCGGGGCGACCGAGACGAGCGAGTCGTACAAGACGTCGCTGCGGGCGGCCATCGACGCCCGGGGCACCCGATGACCACGCGCGTCGAGCAGGTGATGGGCCTGCCGATTTCCCTCGACCTGCGGGACGAAGGCGACTTCGCGGAGATCGTCGACGAGGTCTTCGCCTGGTTCCGCGACGTCGACGCCCGGTTCAGCCCCTTCAAGGAGGACAGCGAAGTCAGCCGCTACGACCGCGGCGAGCTGACGGCGGCCGAACTGACCGACGACCTCCTGGAGGTCCTGGAGCTCTGCGCGTACTACGAACAGCTTTCCGGCGGCGCCTTCCGCGCGCGGCTGCCCGGCCGCGGGCTCGACCCGTGCGCGGTCGTCAAGGGCTGGGCGGTGCAGCGCGCCGCCGACATGCTCAAGGCCGAGGGCGCGACGACGTTCTGCCTCAACGCGGGCGGCGATGTCGTCACCGCCGGCGAGCCGGCGCCGGGACGAGCGTGGCGGGTCGGCGTGCGCCACCCCGAGCAGCCGCTGGCCGTGTGCGCGGTGCTGGAGTCGCGCGACGGCGCCATCGCGACGTCGGCGGCCTACGAGCGCGGCTCGCACATCCTCGACGGCCGTTCGGGGACGCCGGCGACCGGCCTGATGAGCGTCACCGTCGTGGCCGGCGACCTGGTCACCGCCGACGCGCTGGCCACCGCGGCCTTCGCGATGGGTGCCGAAGGCATCACCTGGGCGGCCGACCGGCCGGACTGCGAGATCCTCATCGTCGACGACAGCCGCCGCGTGCACCGGACGGCCGGGCTCGCCCTGGCGGCCGGAGAGCCGGAACGTTCCCACGCGAGGGCCCGGGCGTCCTGAAATCGGTTCGCCCTCCCCCGGCGGCTCGGCCAGAATCGGCGGCAGCCGACCTCGAGGAGTGCCATGCCGTCGTCCGTCCTGCACGTGTCCGTCGACTGCGCCGACCCGTACGCGCTTTGCCAGTTCTGGAGCCAGGTCACCGGGAAGCCGGTCCCCGACGAGGACCAGCCCGGCGACGACGAGTGCGGCATCGCGCTCGACGGCGGGATCGACCTGCTGTTCCTGCGCGTTCCCGAGCCGAAGACGGTGAAGAACCGGCTCCATGTGTGCCTGCAGCCGGACGTCCCGCGCGACGACGAGGTGAAGCGCATCCTGGACCTCGGCGCGACGCTGGTGAACGACCTCCGCAACCCCGACGGCACCGGCTGGGCCGTGCTCGCCGACCCCGAGGGCAACGAGTTCTGCGTGCTTCGCAGCGCGGCCGAACGGGCAGCGACGTCGTGACGGATTCGTTCGCCGTCAACAAGGCCAACTGGGACGAACGCGCGGTGTTGCACGCGGCGTCACCGGACTACGGCTTCGAGACCTACGTTTCGGATCCGGAGCACCTGAGCGGCGTCCTGCGGTTCGACCGGCCCCGCCTGGGCGACCTCGGCGGGCTACGCGCGGTGCACCTCCAATGCCATATCGGGACGGACACGGTTTCGCTGTCCCGGCTGGGTGCCTCCGTGACGGGCCTGGACTTCTCCGGACCGGCGCTGGAACAGGCGCGGCGGTTCGCCTCCGCCGCGCACGCCGAGATCGACTTCCACGAAGCGAACGTCTACGACGCCGTGGAGGTGCTGGGCGCCGGGCGGTTCGACCTGGTCTACACCGGGATCGGCGCGTTGTGCTGGCTGCCGTCGATCGCGCGCTGGGCGGCGGTGGTCGCCGGGTTGCTGCGCCCGGGCGGGCGGCTGTTCATCCGCGAAGGGCACCCGATGCTGTGGACGCTCGACGAGACCGCGGACCCGGCGTGGCCGCGGTACCCGTACTTCGAGCACGCCGAACCGCTGGTGTTCGACGAGCCCGAGACCTACGTCAGCACGGACCGTCCGTTGCGCAACAGCGTCAGCCACTCGTGGAACCACTCGCTGGGCGAGATCATCACGGCGCTGCTGGACAACGGCCTGACGCTGACCGCGTTCACCGAGCACGACAGCGTGCCGTGGAACGCGATCCCCGGGCAGATGACGCGTGACGAGGCCACGGACGAGTGGCGGATGACGGACACGCCGTCGCGGATCGCCGCGAGCTACACGCTCCAGGCGGTCAAGGGCGGCTGAATAGGGTGGCGGCATGGCACGTCCCCTGATCGCCGTCGCCACGCTGGGCGGCACCATCTCGATGGCCCCCGTTTCCGGCGAAGGCGGCGCCGTCCCCCGCCTCGGCGCTTCGGAACTGCTCGGTGGTCTCGGCGATCTCCCGATGGACGTGCTGGCCGAGACCCTCGCCGGGATCGGCAGCGCGTCGATGGACTTCGCGACGCTGCTGCGGTGCCGCGAGTGGGGGCTGCGGCAGGACGCCGACGGGTTCGTCGTCGTGCAGGGCACGGACACCCTGGAGGAGACCGCCTACTTCCTCGAGCTGTGCTGGCCGTCGGAGATCCCGGTGGTGATCACCGGGGCGATGCGCAACGCGGGCCTGCTCAGCCCGGACGGCCCGGCGAACCTGCGCACCGCGCTGACCGTGGCGGCCGATCCCCGCAGCCGCGGGCGGGGAGTGCTGGTGACGCTGAACGACGACGTCCACGCGGCGCGCTGGGTGCGGAAGGCGCATTCGAGCCACCTGGAGGCGTTTTCGTCGGCGCCGGCGGGCCCGCTCGGCATGGTCGTCGAGCGCGCGGTGCACTGGTTCCACCCGTCACCCCCGCGGTTGCCCGCCTTGGCCGGAACGGACTTTTCGGGGCTGGTTCCGGTGGTCGAGGCCGCTCTGGACGACTCGGGCGCGGTGCTTTCGTACGCCGCTTCGCAGCCTGGAGTGCGCGGAATCGTGGTGGCGGCGACGGGCGCGGGCCACGTGTCGTCGGGCACGGCCGACGTGGTGGCGCGGCTGGTCTCCGAGTTGCCGGTGGTGGTGGCTTCGCGGACGGGCGCGGGCCCGACGCTGCGGTCGACGTACGGCTTCCACGGTTCGGAGTCGAGCCTGATCGCGATGGGCGCGACGATGGCCGGCTGGCTGGACGCGCGCAAGTCCCGCATCCTGCTGCACACGCTGCTGGCGGCCGGCGCGGACCGCGAGACGATCGAGCGCGAGTTCCGGGCCCGCGGCGACCTGGACTGACCAGGGTTCCCAGGGTCAGTCGAGGACCGGGCCGCCCAGCGGGTCCAAGTGGTACGAGCGCATCTCGCGCTCCGCGTCGCGGTAGACGTGGATCGAGACCGCCGGGTCCGGGCCGTCGTTGCGCACCTCGTGCACGTACCCCGGGCCGAACACCCGCGACTGCCCCGCCGAGAGCGCGTGCAGCTCGGTGACCGCGCGGCCACCCGGCGCGCGGCGGGCCACCGCCTCCGTCAGGCGCCCGCTGACCAGCGTGAACGCGCCGCTCGCGAACGCGTGGTCGTGCAGGTCGGTGCGCTGGCCGGGCAGCCAGCTCATCAGCCAGACCTCCTGCTGGGCGTCCTTCTCGACGAGCGCCGCGAACCGCTCGTCGGGGTCGTAGCGCAGCAGGTGCTTCCAGCGGTCGCGATCGGCGGCGACCTCCAGCGCGACGCGCACCGGGTGGCGCAGCGCGGGGTTCTCGGGACGCAGCAGGGTGTTGTCCGGAACGGCGAACATGAGGGTCCTCACGGAAGAGAAAGGGGGGTCGACTGGGCCGGGGCGGGGTTCACCGACAACAGCGACACGCGCACATGACGGCGCGAAGGCCGTGGCGGCCCCGCAGCTCAGTCATCACGTACGCGAACATGGCGCCCAGCGTTCCGCACCGCCCCGGCCCGGTCAAGCCGCTCCCAGCATCCGGGCGGTAGGTCACACCTTCAGGACCACTCGTGCTTCTGCGAGCGGCCGAGCAGCTCCGCGCCGGCCTGCCGCGGGTCGACGCCTTCGTGGCACACGCGGTGCATCGCGTCGGTGATCGGCATGTCGACACCGACGCTCGCGGCCAGGGCGCGGATCGACGAGCACGACATGACGCCCTCGGCGACCTGCCCGCCCGCCGCGGCCTGCGCCTGTTCGAGGGTTTCGCCGCGGCCCAGGCGCTCGCCGAACGTCCGGTTGCGCGAAAGCGGCGACGAGCACGTCGCGACGAGGTCGCCGACCCCGGCGAGCCCGGCGAACGTCAGCGGGTCGGCGCCCAGTTTCGCGCCGAGGCGGGCCATTTCGGCGAGGCCGCGGGTGATCAGCGTCGCCATCGTGTTGGTGCCGAGGCCGAGGCCCGCGGCCATCCCGGTGCTGAGCGCGATGACGTTCTTGCACGCGCCGCCGAGCTCGCAGCCGACGACGTCGGTGTTCGTGTAGGGGCGGAAGTAGGAGTTGGCGCAGGCGCGCTGGATCGCGACGGCGCGTTCGTGGTCGGCGCAGGCGAGCACCGCCGCGGCCGGCTGCCCGGCGGCGATCTCCTTGGACAGGTTCGGCCCGGTGACGACGACGACGTCGCCCGGGTCGATCCCGACGATCTCGCCGATCACCTCGCTCATCCGCTTGAGCGTGCCGAGCTCGACGCCCTTGGCGAGGCTGACGAGGATCGCGTCGGGCGGCAGCAGGGGCCGCCACTCCGAGAGGTTGGCCCGCAGGCTCTGACTGGGCACGGCGAACACGACGGCTTGGGCGCCTTCGAGGGCCTTCGCCGGATCGCTGGTGGCGGTGATGTTCTCCGGCAGGCCGACGCCGGGCAGGTAGGCGCGGTTGACGTGCCGCTCGCGGATGTCCTCGGCGACTTGCTCGCGGCGCGCCCACATCGTGACGTCGCGGCCGGCGTCGCCGAGCACCTTCGCGAAGGCGGTGCCCCACGAGCCGGCCCCGAGCACGGTGACCCGCTGGACGTCGGCGCGCATCAGACAGGGTCTCCCGGCTTCGCCGACGGCGGTTCCTCGTGCCGGATCTCGCCGAGCAGGCGGGTCACCTCGTCCATCATGACCTTGGTCACCTCACGCAGCTTCGAGGCGCTGCGTGAGCTGCCTTCGCGGTAGGCCGAGAGGTCGATCGGGTCGCCGACCTTGTGGGTGATGGTCTTGCGGGGGAAGGGCTTGAACTTCTTGGTGTAGCCGTTGAAGAGCTCGCTGGTGCCCCAGCGGGCGATGGGGATCACGGGGACGTCGTTCTGCAGCGCGAGCCGCGCGGCGCCGGTGAAGGACTCCTTCGGCCAGCCGGCCGGGTCCTTGGTGATGGTGCCCTCGGGGTAGATGACGACGATCTTGCCCTCTTGCAGGGCCTGGTGCGCGGCCTTGAGGCTGTCCCCGGCGGCGGCCGAGCCGCGCGAAACCGGGATCTGCCCCGAACCGACGAAGACTTTCCCGAAGACGGGGGTCCGGGTGAGGCTCTCCTTGCCGAGGAACCGCGGCACGCGCTTCGCCCGGTGCACGAACACGGCGTCGACGACGGGATCGAGGTGCGAGACGTGGTTCAGCACGAGCAGGGCGGGACCGTGCCGCGGAACTTTTTCGTCCCCGACGTAGACCCGCCGCGCGATCGCGGTGAGCGGGTAGAACACAGCGGCGGCCAACCCCACCCAGAAGCCGCCCTTCTCACGCCGGGCCACGATCTCCTCCTCCACGCGTCACGTCCGCCCCAGATCCTGCCGCGCCGGGGTGAGAGCAGTCCAGGGAGGGTGCCTTCGCCGAGGTCGAAGCGGTGATCAGCGGGGTCGGGCGTGGGTCCGAACGTCATGAACGGGCCCGGGCGACAGGGCCGGCAAAGCCCGGTCACGGCGGCTCTTCGGCGGACGCGGGTCGGCGGTTGTCTTGAATGAGTCATTCAGGGCGTCCGAGGTCCTGAATGACTCATTCAAGACGTTCGGCCTGGGCACCACACCCGCCGGCCAGCGCGCCCCAGCACAGCCCGCCCCAGCACAGCCCGCCCCAGCACAGCCCGCCCCAGCACAGCCCGCCCCAGCACGCGGCCCACCCTCCCTGGGGGCCACCCCGTCTCGAGCGTATCGGCCCCCACCGACAAACCCCGTCCCGAAAGCCCACCGGACCCGGACTTGTCCACAACACCCGTCGCCTGTGGACAACCCGCCCCTCCCGCCGACACCCACCCGCCGTTTCGGGTAAAGATGGACGGGTGGACGTGGACCTGGTCGTGCCGATGAAACACCCCCGCGACGGCAAGTCGCGGCTGCGTGGTGCCATCGAGGCCGAGCGTCACCCCGGCCTCGTCCTCGCCCTCGCCGCCGACACCCTCGCCGCCGTGACCTCAGGCGCGCACGTCCGGCGCGTGCTGCTCGTCGCCGCCGATCCCGGGGCCGTCGCCGAGCTCGCCGAGCTCGGGATCGAGATCGTCGCCGAACCCGCCGAGCGATCCCTCAACGCCGCCTTCCGCCACGGCGCGGAACTCCTCCGGAGAGACGACCCACGAGCGATCGTCGGCGCACTTCAAGCCGACCTCCCCGCCCTGCGCGCCGGCGACCTGGCCGACGCCCTCGCCGAAGCGGCGGGAAAACGCGCCTTCGTCGCCGACCGCCAGGGCACCGGCACCACCCTCCTGCTGTCGGCCCCCGGCGCACCCCTCGACCCGCACTTCGGCCTGGGCTCGGCCCGAAAACACACCGCCTCCGGCGCGGTGCCGCTGCGAGGCCCGCTCCCGAGCCTGCGCAGCGACGTCGACACCCCGGAAGACCTCGCCCACGTGCGCGCGCTGGGTGTCGGGAAACACACTGCGGAGCTGTTCATCTGACCTTCACCGCGGCCGGAGCAAATCCGCCGGGCTTAGTGAAGAATGGGGGCCGTGAGCACAGACGACGGCAGCACGCCCGCACCGCGGAGGCGACGGAACCCGGCCAGCGGATCTTCGGAAACGGCGAAGAAGTCCACCGCGGCCAAACCGGCGGCGGCCAAGAAGGTCCCGTCGAAGTCCACGGCTCGCGACACCGCCGCCCGTGCCACCGCCGGGAAGGCCAGAGTCCGCAAGAGCACGCCCGCCGCGTCGACGCCCCGCCGTCGCAGCGCCGCGCAGGGCAACGCGCGCGGTGCCGAGGAGTTCCGCGCCGTCCCGTCGGCGCCGCCCGCGGTCACCGCCGCGCCGACCGCCGTCGAGACGCTGCCGGACGACCGGTACTTCAACCGCGAGCTGTCGTGGCAGGACTTCAACGCCCGGGTGCTCGCGCTGGCCGAGGACGAGTCGCAGCCGCTGCTCGAGCGCACGAAGTTCCTCGCCATCTTCGCGTCCAATCTGGACGAGTTCTACATGGTCCGCGTCGCCGGCCTGAAGCGCCGCGACGAGACCGGCCTCCTGGTGCGCAGCGCGGACGGCCTCACCCCGCGCGAACAGCTCGACTACATCGCCAAGCGCAACCAGGACCTGGTCGAGCGGCAGACCGGCGCGTTCGAGAAGCACCTGCGCCCGCAGCTGGCCGAGCACGACATCCTGATCGTCGGCTGGGCCGACCTCTCCGGCGCCGACCAGCTCCGGCTGTCCAGCTACTTCTCCGAGCAGATCTTCCCGGTGCTGACGCCGCTGGCCGTCGACCCGGCGCACCCGTTCCCGTACATTTCGGGCCTTTCGCTCAACCTCGCGGTCACGGTTCGCGACCCGGAGGGCGGCACCGAGCGCTTCGCCCGGGTGAAGGTGCCGAGCAACGTGCCGCGCCTGATGCGCGTCGAGACCGAGCGCACCAGCCGGACGGCGACGTTCCTGCCCCTCGAAGAACTCATCGCCGCGCACCTCGGCGAGCTGTTCACCGGCATGGACGTCACCGAGCACCACGTCTTCCGCGTCACCCGCAACGCCGACTTCGAGGTCGACGAAGACCGTGACGAAGACCTCCTGCAGGCCCTCGAGCGCGAGCTGGCGCAGCGCCGGTTCGGCCCGCCGGTGCGCCTCGAGGTCGCGCTGGACATGAGCGAGCACATGCTCGAGCTGCTGCTGCGCGAGCTGGACGTCGACCCGGCCGACGTCGTCGAGGTGCCCGGGCTGCTCGACCTGACCTGCCTGCACCAGCTGTCCGGTGTGGACCGCAAGGAGCTGAAGGACCGGCCGTTCGTGCCGGCGACGCACCCCGCGTTCGGCGAGCGCGAGACGCCGAAGAGCGTCTTCGCGACGCTGCGCGAAGGGGACGTGCTGGTGCACCACCCGTATGACTCGTTCTCCACGAGCGTGCAGCGGTTCATCGAGCAGGCGGCGGCCGACTCGAAGGTGCTCGCGATCAAGCAGACGCTGTACCGGACGTCGGGCGACTCCCCGATCGTCGACGCGCTGATCGACGCGGCGGAGGCGGGCAAGCAGGTCGTCGCGCTGGTCGAGATCAAGGCGCGGTTCGACGAGCAGGCGAACATCACCTGGGCGCGGACGCTGGAACGCGCGGGCGTCCACGTCGTGTACGGCCTGGTCGGGCTGAAGACGCACTGCAAGGTGTCGATGATCGTGCGCCAGGAGGGCTCGACCATCCGCCGCTACTGCCACATCGGCACCGGCAACTACAACCCGAAGACCGCGCGGCTCTACGAGGACATCGGCCTGTTCACCGCCGACCCGAGCATCGGCGCGGACGTCACGGACCTGTTCAACGTGCTGACCGGCTACTCGCGCCAGGACACCTACCGCACGATCCTCACGTCGCCGCACGGCATCCGCCGCGGCATCGTGCGCGCGATCGGCGAGGAGATCGAGCTGGCGCGGGCCGGGCAGAACGCCGGCATCCGGATCAAGTGCAACTCGCTGGTCGACGAGCAGGTCATCGACGCGCTCTACCACGCGTCGCAGGCGGGGGTGCCGGTCGAGATCGTGGTGCGCGGGATCTGCACGCTGAAGCCCGGTGTCGAAGGGCTTTCCGAGAACATCCACGTCCGGTCGATCCTGGGCCGGTTCCTGGAGCACTCGCGGGTGTTCCACTTCCGCGCCGGCGGCACGCACTGGATCGGCAGCGCGGACATGATGCACCGGAACCTGGACCGGCGGATCGAGGCGCTGGTGCGCGTCAAGGACCCGAAGCTGACCGGGCAGCTCGACGACATCTTCGATTCGGCGCTCGATCCGGCGACGCGGTGCTGGGTGCTGACCGCGAGCGGGGAGTGGTCGCCGTTCCCGGCGGACGGTTCGCGGGTGCGCGACCACCAGCTGGAGCTGGCGAAGCTGCACGGGGCCGCCGGATGACCCAGGAGGTACGGGCGGCCGGCGCGGTGCTGTGGCGCGGCGCCGGGAAGGCGACCGAAGTCGCCTTGGTGCACCGCCCGCGGTACGACGACTGGTCGTTCCCCAAGGGAAAGCTCGACCCGGGCGAGACGACCGCCGAAGCGGCCGTGCGCGAAGTGCGGGAAGAGACCGGGTTCGACGCGGTCCTGGGCCGCTACCTGGCCCGGACGGCGTACCCGGTGCCGGCGCGCACCGGCTCCGGGACGGTCCCGAAGACGGTCGACTACTTCAGCGCGGAAGCGGTGTCCGGCGGGTTCGCAGCGAACGACGAGGTCGACGAGCTGCGCTGGCTCGAACCGACGGCGGCGGAGAAGCTGTTGACGCGCCCGGAGGACGTGCGGGTGCTGCGCGCGTTCTGCGAGGTGCCGGTCGGCCTGACGACGCTGATCCTGGTGCGGCACGCGAAGGCGGGCAAGCGCGACGAGTGGACCGGCGACGACGACCTCCGGCCGTTGTCGGAGGCGGGGTCGCGGCAGGCATCGGCGTTGCGGCGGGTGCTGGCGCTGTACGGACCGGACCGGGTGCTGTCGGCACCGCGTCTGCGGTGCGTGCAGACGGTCCACGGCGTCGCCGACGACCTCGGTGCCGAGGTGCGGCACGAGCCGCTGCTGTCGGAAGAGGGGTATTGGCCGGACCCGGTGCTGGGCGTCGCCCGCCTGCTGGCGATCGCAGGCGACGGCGGGACACCGGTGGTGTGCAGCCAGGGCGGTGTGATCCCGGACCTGATCAGCACGGTGGCCGACCGCGACGGCGTGGAGCTCCCGTCGGCCCGAGGCGGCGTGGTGCCGAGCAAGAAGGGCTCGTTCTGGGTGCTGTCGTTCCGAGCCCCGACGGCGGAGGAAGGCCCGATCCTCCTGGCGGCCGACTACCACCCGAGCGCGTTGCCGACCCCCTCCCCGACCCGCTCCTGACCCGGTTGTCCACACGTCGGTCGTGATGTGGACAACCAGGTCCCGCCAGCGGCCTTTCCCGGCTTTTCGACCGACACCCCCGATACGCTGGACAAGGGCACGCCCCCCAGGGAGGGCGGGGGCCGCTCTGGGCGGGTCTGGGCCCTGCAAAGTCGGGTGGCGCGGCTGGGTCGTTGCAGCGGCGGGTCACTCGGACGTCTTGAATGACTCATTCCTGTCGTCGGATGAGGTGAATGGGTCATTCACGGCGTCGTGACCCCGTCTTCGAACCACACTTTGCGCGCCATCGGAGACTTCGGCCCGAAGCTCTGCCGGGCCCGGCTACAGCGCCCAGGCCCGGACCCGGCGAAAGTCGCGGCCGTCTGGCGCGGGCGGCGACGAACTCGAACGTCTTGAAAGACTCGTTCATGTCGCCGGACGAGGTGAACGAGTCGTTCACCGCACCCTCGGCGACAAACTCCCAAGCCGGCCAGGCCAAGACCCTCCGTCACCACAAGACAGTGCGGTGACAGTCGATCTTGGTGTACTGGGTCCGGGTCCCGCTGGGCTGCGCCGGGCTAGGGGTACGGCGCATCCCGGGCCTGGGGCCCGTCTGTCGGCACCGTTGCCAGCAGGGCCCGGATCTCCGGGATACGGGGGTCGCCGAGGCGCTGGCAGACGGTCAGCGCCTCGGCCCAATGCTCCCGCGCCTCGTCGCTCCGGCCGGTGCGGAGCTTGAGGCGGCCGAGGGTGATCCGGACGTCGATGGTGCCGTATTCGGCGTTCAGGTCCTTCAGCTCGGTGAGCGCTTCCAGCCCGGCCTTCTCCGCTTCTTCCTGCCGCCCGGCCCCTTCGAGCGCTTCGGCGACGTTCCCCAGCGCCAGCGCCGCGTGGTAGCGGTCGCCCAGGTCGGCGAACGCCTGGTGCGCCGCCTGCGCGGCTTCGGCGGCGTTGTCGTAGTTGCGCAGGCCGATGCGGCTGGCGCTGACGTTGAGGAGGGCGTGCGGCACGAACGTCCGCTGGCCGTGGTCGCGCGCGAGGCGAACCGCCTGCAGGGCGTGTCGCTCGGCTTCCGCGTACTCGGCGCGGACGTAGTACGCGCCGGCAAGATTGGACAAGATCGCCACCGCCAGTGCGGTGCCGTCGCCCGCCTCGGACGCCGCGCGCGCCTCCTCCAGGGCCTCGAGGGCCTTGTCGGGCTGGAGGGTGCGCAGGTAGGCCGACCCGAGGTTGTTGGCGCTGTACTGCAAGCCGAGGTTGTCGCCCGCGTCGCGGGTGGCGGCGACGGCCGTCCGGGCGGTCGTGATCCAGTCGTCGCGGTCGTGACGTTCGGCGAAGAACCCGCGCAGCAGCCACGCGAGCTTCCAGGCGTGGGCGGTGAAGCCGTGTTCGGCGGCGACGCCGACGAGCGCGGTCAGCACCGTGCGTTCGGTCGTGTACCAGGCGATCGTCTGTTCGTGCTGGGTGAACCGGATGGCGGGCACCGGCGCGGCGCCCAGCGTGATGTCGTCGTTGAGCAGGTCGGGACGGACCAGCTTGGTCGCTTCGGCGACGCTCGCGAGGTACCAGTCGAGGAGCCCGCGCCGGGCGGCCGCGCGTTCGGCCGCCGTCGTCTCGGTTTCGACGAGCTCGGCGGCGTACACGCGCAGGAGGTCGTGGAACTGGTAGCGGTCGGTGCTGGGCTGGTTGAGCAGGTGCGCGGCGGCGAGCTGGTCGGCGAGTTCGCGGGCTTCCCGCAGATCCGCGCCGGCCAGCGCGGCGGCCGAGGACAGGCTGAAGCCGTGGCCGGGGTGCAGGCCCAGCAGCCGGAAGAAGCGCGCGGCGGCCGGGCGCAACGCCTTGTACGACCACGAGAACGCGGCCCGCAAATCGGTGCCGGCGTCCTGCGGGTCGCGCAGGGTGTCGAGCCGCAGGCGCTGGTCACGCAGCTCTTCGACGATCCCCGCGAGCGAGACGCCGGAAAACCGCGACGCGCGTTCCCCGGCCAGCGCCAGTGCCAGCGGAAGCCGGCCGCAGAGCTGGACGAGCTCGGCGACGGCGGCGGGTTCGGCGGCCAGCCGCTGCGGGCCGACGCTGCCGGCGAGCAGCGCGGTGGCGTCCTGGTCGTCGAAGGAGCGCAAGGCGATCCGGCGGGCGCCGTCGCGCGCGACGATGCCGCGCAGCTGGTTGCGGCTGGTCACGACGACGAGGTTGCCGGGTCCGGGCAGGAGCGGACGGACCTGGTCGGCGTCGCGGGCGTTGTCGAGCAGCATGAGCGTGCGGCTGCCGGCCAACCGGCTGCGCAGGAGCGCCGAGCGTTCCTCCACTGTGGAAGGCAGCGTCTCCGGCGGCTCGCCGAGGGCGCGGAGAAAACCGGCCAGGGCGGCGTCCGGGGTGACGGGCGTGTCCGCGGAGTGGCCACGCAGGTCGAGGAACAGCTGACCACCGGGGAAGCGGTCGCGGACGCGGTGCGACCAGTGCACGGCCAGCGACGTCTTCCCGACCCCGGCCGTCCCTTCGATGACGACGATGCCGGACGCGCCGCCGGGCGGGAGCCGGTCGAGTGCGGCGAGTTCGGGGCCGCGGCCGGTGAACCCGGCGACGTCGAAGGGCAGCTGCCGCGGCACGAGGTGCCCAGTCGGCCCGGTGTCGGCGGTGAGCAGTTCGGCGTGCAGGCGGCGCAGGTCCTCCCCCGGCTCGACGCCCAGCTCGTCGGCCAGCAACGCGCGAAGCCCGGCGTAGCGGGCCAGCGCCTCGGCGCGGCGGCCGGACCGGGCCAGGACGCGGACCAGCCGTTCCCACAACGATTCTCGCAGCGGGTGCTGGGCGACGAGGTCGGTGAGCTCGGCGACGAGCCGGGCGTCGGCGACCAGCCCGGCGTCGAGGTCGATGCGCTGCTCCACGGCGAAGAGGTACCGCTCGGTCAGCAGCGGGCCCCATTCCGCGGCCAGCGCGGGGGAACCGACCCCTTCGAGGGGCGCGCCGCCCCAGGCGGCGAGCGCGGCGGTGAGCAGGCCGCGGCGGCGGGTGGGTTCGGTCTCGGCGGCGGCCTGGTCGAGGGCGCGGAGGAAGCGCAGGGCGTCCACCCGGGACGGGTCGACGACCAGCCGGTACCCGTCCGGTTCGGTGACGACGGTTTCTTCGCCGCACAGCCGCCGCAGCCGCATGACGTAGGTCTGCAGGCTGCCGCGGATGTGCGCGGGTGGCTCTTCGCCCCAGACGCCGCGCGCGAGCGCGTCGATCGACACCAGGCGCCCCGCGGACAAGGCCAGTGTCGCGAGCAGCGCGCGCTGCCGGGAACTGGTCAGCACGACCGGCGAACCGCCGACGAGCACCTGGAACGGGCCGAGCAGCCGGATCTCGATGGTGGTCGCCCCCAGGTTCGCGCGCGCCGCAGGGCACCGCCGGACGCGGACCCCGAGGAACGCAGCGTGGCATCACTCGGCCGGGCGCTCAAGCAACTTTGCGAAATTGGGCGGAACCGGTCCCGGGGCGCGCGGGTGCTCCGAGCGGGTGGTGCACGGGTCCCGTTCGGACGGCGGATCTTGGCAGCGGGTAACGCCGGCGCGCTCGAACGTTGGGCTCACATTTCCCGCACAGCCGGGCCGGGTACCCGGACGGTCGGCTCGCGTACCCAGAGGGTCGGTTGGCGTACCTGGGCAGTCGGTTCACGGACTCGGAGGGTCGGCTCGGTACCTAGGGAGTCGGCTCGCGTGCCTGGACAGTCGGTTCACGCGCCCGGACAGCCGGTTGGCGAGCGCCACACCGAGGACTCGATCCGACTCCCCGAGTTCGCAAGCCGACTCTCTGAGTACGCGAACCGACCCTCTGGGTACACGATCCGACTCCCTAGGCACGCAAGCCGACCCTCCGGATACACAAGCCGACTCCCTAAGCACACAAGCCGACTCCCGGAGTACGCGAGCCGACCCCTAGGTACGCAAGCCGACTTCCCAGGCACGCGAGCCGACTCCCCGAAGTACCAGCCGACTGCCCAGGCACGCGAGCCGACTTGCTGGGTGCGCGAGCCCGCTCACCTCGGACTTGACCCGCTTGGGAGTGCTGCGATCCCGACGGTCGCCGCCGGACTCGCTTCCCCTCCACCAGCCCCGGAAACGCGGCAGGGCCCCGCGCGTCGTGCGCGGGGCCCTGGCCGGAAAGCCGCACGCCCACCAGAGGTAACCCCCAGGGGGTCCCCCGGATTTCACGTTACCGCAGGGGTACGACAGTTTCGGGCGGTCAGCTCTTCTTCGCCGCGGTGGTCCGCCGGGCGGGAGCCTTGGCGGCCGTGGTCTTCCGGGCGGTCGTGGTCTTCGCGGTCGTGCTCTTCGCGGCCGTCGTCGCCGACTTCGCGGCCGTCGTCTTCCGGGCCGTCGTCGTCGACTTCGCGGCCGTCGTCTTCCGGGTCGTCGTCGCCGGCTTGGCGGCCGTCGACTTCGCCGCTGTCGACCGAGCCGCCGTCGACCTGGCCGCCGTCGCCTTCGGAGCTGCCGCCGTCTTCGGGGCCGCCTTCGCCCGCGTCGTGGTCGTCTTCGGGGCCGCCTTTGCCGCCGTCGCGCGAGCAGCAGCCGGTTTCGCCGCCGTCGCCCGGGTCCGTGTCGCCGTCGCGCGAGCGGTGGCCGGCTTTGCCGCCGCAGCGCGGGGCGTCGTCGCCCGCGTCGTCGTGGACGCGCGGGTGCCCGCGGTCGCGCGCTTGGCCGGTGCGGCCTTGGCCAGCTTCTTCGCGCCGGAAATGACGTCCTTGAAGGTGGTCCCGGCGCGGAACGCGGGCACGGTGGTCTTCTTGACCCGCACGGCCTCACCGGTCCGCGGGTTCCGGGCCGTCCGCGCCGCGCGAGCGCGCTTCTCGAACACCCCGAAGCCGGTGATGTTGACCTTTTCGCCCTTGTTGACCGTCCGGATGATGATGTCGACCAGACCGTCGACCGCCTCGGAAGCGGCCTTCTTGTCGCCCAGGCGCTCCGTCAGCGCCTCGATCAGCTGGGCCTTGTTGGCCATACCAGTCCTCCAAGAAGGAAGTACTCGTGCACGGCCGCGCAGGGCCGACTAGCGACACGGTATTACCAAGGCAGCGCAAATTCCAGACGGGACGCGGAATCCTTCCCTTGCCCGGGGGCGGGTTCCGCCTCGCGAAGCGGCCCTCGAAAGAATCGCGGGAGGTCCGTTCGGCGAAAGACGAAAAAGGCGGAATCCCTTGCCTGTCAAGGGATTCCGCCTCCGTCGAAGACTAGCTCGCGGCGACCGGCGTGGTCGTCGGCTTCCAGGACGGGCGGGCCGACTCGTACGCGTCGATCTCACCGGCATGGCGCAACGTCAGAGCGATGTCGTCGAGGCCTTCGAGCAGCCGCCAGCGGACGTAGTCGTCGATCTGGAAGGGCGCGGTGAAGTCCTTGGCCCGCACGGTCTTGGTCTCGAGGTCGACCGTGACCTCGGTGCCGGGCTCGTTTTCGAGCAGCTTCCAGAGCAGTTCGACGTCGTGCTGCTCGCACTGCGCGGCCACCAGGCCGCCCTTGCCGGAGTTGCCGCGGAAGATGTCGGCGAACCGGGCGGAGATGACGACCCGGAAGCCGTAGTCCATCAGCGCCCAGACGGCGTGCTCGCGGGAGGACCCGGTGCCGAAGTCCGGCCCCGCGACCAGCACGCTGCCCCGCGAGAACGGCTCGGTGTTGAGGATGAAGTCCTGGTCACCGCGCCAGGCGGCGAACAGGCCGTCCTCGAAGCCGGTCCGGGTCACCCGCTTGAGGTAGACCGCCGGGATGATCTGGTCGGTGTCCACGTTGGACCGGCGCAGCGGGACGCCGATGCCGGTGTGCTGGGTGAACGGTTCCATGGCAGTAGCTCCTCGGGGTGGGTCAGCGGGCGGCGGTCAGCAGGTCTTCCGGCGACGACAGCGTGCCCCGGACGGCCGTGGCGGCGGCCACGAGCGGCGAGACCAGGTGCGTCCGGCCGCCCTTGCCCTGCCGGCCCTCGAAGTTGCGGTTCGACGTCGACGCGCTGCGCTCGCCCGGCTTCAGCTGGTCCGGGTTCATGCCCAGGCACATCGAGCAACCGGCCTGGCGCCACTCGGCGCCCGCGGCGGTGAAGACCTCGTCGAGGCCCTCCTCCTCGGCGGCCTTGCGGACGCGCATGGAGCCGGGAACCACCAGCATGCGGACCGAGTCCGCCACCTTCCGCCCGCGCAGCACCTCGGCCGCGGCCCGCAGGTCCTCGATCCGGCCGTTGGTGCACGAGCCGAGGAAGACGGTGTCGACCGAGATCTCCCGCAGCGGCGTCCCGGGCTTCAGGTCCATATAGGACAGGGCCTTCTCAGCGGCGATGCGGTCGTTCTCGTCCGGGATCTGCTCCGGGTCGGGCACGTCGGCGCTCAGCGGGAGGCCCTGGCCGGGGTTGGTGCCCCAGGTCACGAAGGGCGTCAGCTCGCTCGCGTCGAGGTGCACCTCGGCGTCGAACTCCGCGCCGTCGTCGGTGCGCAGCTGCCGCCAGTTCTCGACCGCCACGTCCCAGTCGGCGCCCTTCGGCGCGTGCGGGCGGCCCTTCAGGTACTCGAACGTCGTCTCGTCCGGGGCGATCATCCCGGCGCGGGCGCCGGCCTCGATCGACATGTTGCAGACGGTCATCCGCGCTTCCATCGACAGCGCCTCGATGGCCTTGCCGCGGTACTCGAGGATGTAGCCCTGCCCGCCGCCGGTGCCGATCTTGGCGATCACCGCGAGGATGATGTCCTTCGCCGTGACGCCGGGGCGCAGCTCGCCGTCCACCGTGATCGCCATCGTCTTGAACGGGCGCAGCGGCAGCGTCTGGGTCGCCAGCACGTGCTCGACCTCGGACGTGCCGATGCCGAAGGCGATGCCGCCGAACGCGCCGTGCGTGGAGGTGTGGCTGTCGCCGCAGACCACGGTCATCCCGGGCTGCGTCAGGCCGAGCTGCGGGCCGATGACGTGCACGATGCCCTGCTCGGCGTCACCCATCGGGTGCAGCCGGACCCCGAACTCCTTGCAGTTGCGGCGAAGGGTGTCGACCTGGGTGCGCGAGACCGGATCGGCGATCGGGAGGTCGATGTCGACGGTCGGGACGTTGTGGTCCTCGGTCGCGATGGTGAGGTCGGGGCGGCGCACCGGCCGCCCGGCCAGGCGGAGGCCGTCGAAGGCCTGCGGGCTGGTCACTTCGTGCAGCAGGTGGAGGTCGATGTAGAGCAGGTCCGGTTCGGCGCCTTCCCCTCGGCGCACGAGGTGGCTTTCCCACACCTTCTCCGCGAGTGTGCGGGCCTTGCCGGTCGAGCTGGTCATCTCCGGCTCCTTCCACGGTTCGACGTCGGAACTCGGGCGCGCACCGCGGGGGCGAATGCGAGCCGCGAAGGAGGGGCGCAGCTCGAGTTCAGGGGTTTCCCAGATACTGGACTTCCCAAAGTGCGGGACGCTAGTATCGGTTCGTGGGACAGCATAGCGGTATCGGAGTACTGGACAAAGCAGTGGCCGTTCTGCAGGCGGTCGCGGACGACCCCTGCGGCCTGGCGGAACTGTGCACGCGGACCGGCCTGCCCCGGGCCACCGCGCACCGGCTCGCGGTCGGGCTCGAGGTGCACCGGCTGCTGCGCCGGGGTCCCGACGGCCGCTGGCGTCCCGGGACGGCACTGGCCGAACTGGCCGGCGGTTCGACGGACCCGCTGCTCGACGCGGCCGGCGTGGTGCTGCCGAAGCTGCGGGACGTCACGGGCGAAAGCGTGCAGCTCTACCGCCGCGACGGCGTGCAGCGCGTGTGCGTCGCGACGGCGGAGCCGCCGAGTGGCCTGCGCGACACGGTCCCGGTGGGCTCGCGGCTGCCGATGACAGCGGGCTCGGGCGCGAAGGTGCTGGCGGCGTGGGCGGATCCGCACACGCAACGCACCATCCTGGCGGACGCGGTCTTCGGCGAGCGGACGCTGCTGGAGGTCCGCCGCCGCGGCTGGGCGCAGAGCGTGGCCGAGCGCGAGCCGGGGGTGGCGAGCATTTCCGCGCCGGTGCGCGATTCGGCGGGCACGGTCGTGGCGGCGGTGTCGGTGTCCGGCCCGATCGAGCGCATCGGCCGCAAGCCGGGCGCCCGCTGGGCGGCGGACCTGCTCGCGGCGGCGGATGCGTTGCAGGAACGGCTGTAACTCCCGCCCCAGGAGTCACAGCTGTGGTCATGAACGAGTCATTCACCGCGTCCGGCGCGGTGAAAGGGTCGTGCACGCTGCCGCGTGGGTCAGGCTTGGCCCGTTTCGAAGCGCGCCACCTTGCCGTCGCGAACCGTGAACGCCCACCGGGTCCGCATGGCGCCCCAAGTGGAGTTCGAGTAGTTCGCGACGAACGCGCGGCCGTCGTCCTCCGCGGTCTCCACCTCCAAGTGGCCCTGGCTGGAGAAGATCTCCTTCTCGGTCCACTCCGCGAGGTCCCGCTCCCTGCCGTCGTCCGCCATCGTCGCGTCCGGGGTGAGCGCGGCCTGGAACGCTGTGCGGTCGCCCGCGTTCAGCGCGTCGATGAACGCGCGCACCGCCGGGTCGCCGATCGAATCCGTCATGGGGTCATCGTGCACCGTTCGGGCGAACCTCGCGAAAACCGCGTATTCGGTGACCGTGGTCACGTCTCCTTCAGGACAGCACCACGGAGGGGGAACGGACATGGTGAACAGAAGGGCGCTGGCGATGCTGAGGGCCGTCGGCGCGGGGCGGGCCGAACTGACCTGCAGCTGCGAGCCGGACCTGCGCGTCGACGGGCTGGCGTGCTGCGACCAGGCGACGTCGCACGAGCTGGTGCGGGCGGGGCTGATCCGGCCGGTGCGGGGGCCGGTCGTGGCCGTCGGGCAGTGGACGCGGGCGGAGCTGACCGACGACGGCAGGCTCGCACTGGGCGAGACGCTCGCCGCGGCCTGAGGCAACCGCCGGACCGCCTCGCGCGTGTACCCGCAAAGCGTCACCGCGAGGGGAAGCCATGAAGATCGCCACGGGACTGCTCGGCGCCTGCCTGCTGCTGACCGCGTGTTCGGAGCCACGCCCGGCCGCGCCGCCGACCGTGACGGTGACGGCCCCCGCCCTCACCCCGGCGCCGGCCGTCGACCCGGCGACGCTCGGCTGGATGGACGGCTTCTGCTCCGCCATCCACGGCTACCGGAAGCGCACCACCGAAGAAGTGGGGCCGGGGGAGCCCGAGCCGCACTCGGTCGCGGACGCGCAGAAGGCGTTGAGTGAGCAGCTGGGCGGCATCGCGGACCGCACGGGCGAGGTCGTCGACCGGTTGGCGGCGCTGCCGAAGGCCCCGGTGCCGCTGGCCGAGACGGTCCGGGAGGCGTTCGCCGGCAAGTACGCGACGGCCCGCGACCGCGCCCGCGACGCGAAGACGGCGCTGGACCGCGCGAAGCCGGGCGACGTGGCTTCGCAGGATCCGGCGATGGCGGCGCTGCAGCAGGCCCAGCAGGACGTCGACGGCACCTACGACCCGGTCGCGCCGCTGGCGGAGTCGCCGGAAATGCTCGCCGCGGCGGCGAGCGCACCGGGTTGCAAAGCCTGACGCCGGTCAGCGCCGTATGAGGGCTGCCTGCAGCGGCAGCGAACGCGACGAATCGCCCACCTGCACCGTGAACCCGCCCCGCACCGGCTGCCACGCGTGGCTGCCCGTGTCCCAGACCGAAAAGTCGCGCGCGGCCAGCTCGATCGTCACCCGGCGGGCCTGCCCCGGCGCCAGCTCCACCCGCGAGAACCCCTTCAGCTGCCGCGGCGGTTCGCCCGCGGCCGCCGGGAAGCCCAGGTACAGCTGCGCCACCTCGGCGCC
The DNA here is from genome assembly GCF_040682775.1 of Amycolatopsis sp. NPDC051106. NCBI lineage: Bacteria > Bacillati > Actinomycetota > Actinomycetes > Pseudonocardiales > Pseudonocardiaceae > Amycolatopsis > Amycolatopsis sp. NPDC051106. The sequence continues at coordinate 26,385 of NZ_JBFBBQ010000080.1, forward strand.
CGCCCGCTTGCCCGTGTTCCGGACCGTGAACGTCGCCGTCGCGCCGTGGCCGGTGTTGTGCACCGACAGCCCGGAGAACGCGAACGTCGTGTACGACAGGCCGTACCCGAACGGGAACAGCGGTGTGCGGCCCTGCGCGTCGAACCACCGGTAGCCGACCTGCAGCCCCTCGGAGTACGTCGCGACCCCGTTGACGCCCGGGAACTGCGCCGCGGTGTTCGCCGGGGTGTCGGCGTCCGCCGCGGGGAACGTGATCGGCAGCTTCGCCGACGGGTTGACGTCACCGAACAGCACGCCCGCCACCGCGGCGCCGTCCTGCTGGCCCGGGTACCACGCCTGCAGGATCGCCGGTACGGACGACGCCCACGGCATCAGCACCGGCCCGCCGCTCTTCACGACGACCACGGTGTGCGGGTTCGCCGCGGCGACCGCCGTCACGAGCGCGTCCTGGTCGCCGTCGAGGGCCAGGCTCGGCCGGTCCTTGCCCTCGGTTTCGTTGTCGCCGACCATCACGACGGCGACGTCGGCGGTGTGCGCGAGAGAGGCCGCCCGCGCCGGGTCGCTGCCGTCGTCGAGCGTCACCACGGCTCCCGGAACGCGCTGCTGGAGCCCGGGCAGAGGGTCCACTGTGGACGTCGGGATGACGGCGGAGCTGCCCCCGCCGCCGGTCTTGGCCTGCGTCGCGAACGGCCCGATCAGCGCGATCGACTTCATCGCACGGTCGTCGAGCGGCAGCTGGGCGTGCTCGTTGCGCAGCAGCACCATGCCGCGTTCGGCGAACTGCTTCGCGGCGGCGTCGTGGCGCGCGACCGGCAGCGGCGTCAGCACCGGCGGGTGGTCGAACTGCCCGAACGCGAACATCGTGCGGAACCGCGGCCGCAGCAGCTCGTCGACGCGCTGTTCGCTCACTTGCCCGGCGAGCACGGCTTGCTTCATCTTCTCGCCGTACCAGGTGCCGTCGATCATTTCGAGGTTCATGCCGGCGTTCGCCGAGCCGACGGTGCTGTGCGCGGCACCCCAGTCCGACTGGATGAAGCCCTTGAACCCCCAGTCGTCGCGCAGCTTGCCCTGCAGCAGCGCCGGGTTCTCGCACAGGAACACGCCGTTGATCTTGGGGAAGGCGCACATGACCGAGCCCGCGCGGCCTTCGGTGACGGCTTGCTCGAAGTGCGGCAGGTAGAGCTCGTTGAGGGTGCGCTCGTCGATGTGCTCGTCGATGGTGAAGCGCTGGGTCTCCTGGTTGTTCGCCGCGTAGTGCTTGACCTCGGCGATGGTGCCGTTCTCCTGGATGCCGCGGATGTCGGCGGCGCCCAGGTCCCCGGCGAGCACCGGGTCCTCCCCCATTCCCTCGAACGTCCGGCCGTTGCGCGGGACGCGGGCGATGTTGATGTCGGGGCCTTCGGACACGTTGTGCGCGAGCGCGCGGGTTTCGTCGCCGATCAGGCGGCCGTAGCGGCGCGCGAGGTCGGTGTCGAAGGTCGACGCCAGCGCCATCGTGGCCGGCAGCGCGGTCGCCGGCTTCTGCGGTTTGTCGTCGGCGGGGCCCATGCCGGCCGGCCCGTTGGCGATCCGGAAGCCGGGCACGCCCAGGCGTGGGATCGGCGGCACGAACCGCTGGTGCTCGGCGTCGGGCTGCAGGTGCAGCTGGGAGATCTTCTCGTCGAGCGTCATCGCGGCGACGAGCTCCGCGGCGCGGCGGTCCGGCGACTGGCGGGCGTCGCGCCAGGGCTGCCCGTCCGCGGTGGCGGTCGCGGGGGCCGCGAGCGAAAGTCCCAGTACCGCGGCAAGAACGAGCCGGCCGTTGCGCATGGGGTCTCCTCGTCACCGAACGGGATCGACGGCGGACAAGCTAACGCATACGTGACCAGTAAACATAGACGCGATAGTCGTTCACGTACTTGAACATCGCTGCGGCTCAACCGTTTCCCCGGCTCAAGCGTGGAGAGGGCACGCAGACGAGGGGATGCACGATGCTGAAGAAAACACTGATCGGAGTAATGGCCGCGGGGGCCGCGACACTCGCCCTGGCGGCACCGGCGCACGCGGACCAGGCCGTCGTGTGGTCGCTGACCCAGCAGGTCGAGCCCGGCGGGCAGGTCCAGGCGGTCGTGTTCGCAGGGTGGGACGTGGGCTGCACGCCGAGCGGACCGGTCACCTCCCGGGGCTTCACCGCACCGCTGCAGTGGACCGAGGGCGGGAACTGGGGCCGGCACGCCGGGTATGCGACGGCGGTCTCCCAGCCCGGCGTGTACCTGGCGGTGTTCCCGTGCACCGACGGCCGGACGGCCCAGGGTTCCTTCGCCGTCACGAATCCCCAGCCGCCGAGCGGCACGACCAGCCCCGAACCGGCGAAACCGCAGGTCGCGGCGGCCTGACTCTCCACAAAGGACACCCCGGGGCGGGCGCGTGCCCCCAGGCAGCCGCCCCGGGGACCCGCCCACCCCAGAGGGCGGGTCCGGCCCGGCGGGTGCGGATCGCCCCGCCGGGCCGGTCTCAGCGGGCCGCGGCCAGCCGCAGCGCCCGGTAGACGAACTGCTGGTCCCCCAGCCGGTGCCGCAGATCGCGCTCGAGCCCCGCGATCGGATAGAGGTTCTGCGGAGCCCGCGAGTCCTTGTAAGCCACCGAGGCGAACCGTCCCAGCACCGACTGCGTCAGGTTCGCCAGCTCGGCCACCTCCGCCCGCCCGAGGTGCGGCGCCGCCTCGACGCGGACCACGCCCGACCACGGCGGCCCGCCCACCGACGGCAACCGCAGGTACCAGGAATGCCGGACCCACGTCGTGCCCATCAGGAACACCGGGGTGCGCTGGTGCGGGCCCAGCCGGCCGACCATCGCGTTGAGCTCGCCGGGCAGGTACGTCGTCTGGTGGCTCTTGATGAACCCGACCGCCCGGGGCAGGTGCGTGCGCCCGCTCAACGGGCCGTCCACGACGAGCAGGTCGGTGCCGACGTGGCCGGCGATCGCCCGGCGCGCCTCGGCGGCCGTGTCCAGCTCGGCTTCGGCCAGCTGCTCCTGCAACGCCGACGACAGCACGACCGCCAGCGGCTTGTCCTCCTTGGCCGCGGAGCGGAACGCCCGGTAGACCCCCGCCGAGGTGGGGATGTCCCCCGCTTCCGAAGCCACCGTGAACACCCCGCGGCGGACGTCGGTCGCGACGACGTGCGCCCGCCCGTCGCAGCAGCACACCACCCCGGCCGCGTAGGACGCGCAGAGCCCGATGGACGCCGAGTTCATCCCCGCCGGGTCGTCGATCCAGACGCGGGCGTCGATCCGGCGGACGCCGTCGACGAACAAGATGGCCTCGGGCGGCGAAACCGGGGACGGGTCGATCGGCGCCCACTCTTCCGTGGGCACCTCGACCTCGAGCTCGACCTCGGCTCCGGACCGCGCCAGCTCCTCGGCCTCCATCGAACTGCCGTAGCCCGGGTCCCACGAGTCGATGCTGAAGTTCATCCCGGCCGGCGCCGTCATGCGCCCTCCCTGCTGATGTGCGAGCCGGAGCCGTCGCGGGTGACCTGGAACCGCACCGGCACGCGCTCGGCGAGCGCCGGCACGTGCGTGATGACCCCGACCATCCGGGAGCCGGTGGCCGACAGGTTCTCCAATGTGGACGCGACGACGTCGAGGGTAGCTTCGTCCAGCGTGCCGAACCCCTCGTCGAGGAAGATCGACTCGAGCTTGGTCGCGCCGTCGGCGGCCATCGCCCCGAGCTGGGACGACAGCGCGAGCGCCAGCGAAAGCGACGCCTGGAACGTCTCCCCGCCGGACAGCGTCTTCACCGGGCGCCGGGCGTCGGCCTCGTTGTGGTCCACCACCAGGAAGTCACCCTTGTCGTGGGTCAGCTCGAACTGGCCGCCGGACAGCTCCAGCAGCGACGCGGACGCCTCGGCGACGAGCGTGTCGAGCGCCCCGGCGATCAGCCAGCGCGGGAACTTGTCCGAGCGCAGGAGATCCGCCAGCAGCCGGGCGACCTGCGCTTCGGACTCCGCAGCCGCGATGTCGCCGTGCAGGCCCGCCACGCGCGCCACGCGCCGCTTCATCTCCGTGTAGTCGGCCTCGGCGCGCGCCCGGGCCGCGGCGACGGCCACCGGGACGCGGTCGCGCACCTCGCCGGTTTCGTCCAGGGAGACCCCGAGCGCGGTGACGTCGTCGACGACCGCGCGTTCGGCCACGCGCAACGCTTCGGCGGCTTCGCCCTCAGCGGTCGTCGCGGCGGCCAGCCGTTCGCGGTGCCGGTTCGCCTGCCCGGCCGCCCAGTCCGTGAGCGCGGTCCAGGCGCCGAGGAGGCTCTCCCCGTCTGTGACAACCGGGGCTTCGCCCCGGGCCGGGGGCTCCGCCACCCGGGCCCCCGAAAAGCCGTCGATCGGCGGGGCGCCGAGGCCGACCAGGGGGTCGCGCGCGCGGGACAGCCGTTGGCGTTCGGCGTCGACCTGTTCGGCGATCCGCGCCTGGGCTTGCGCGGCTTGTTTCGCGGCCGCCCGGGCGGTCCGCAGGTCCGCGTCGGCCGTCTTCGCGGCTTGTTCGAGTTCGGCCACCTTCGCCAGCTGTTCGGCGACCACCTCGGCGGACGGCGCGCCGTCCAGGATCTCGACCAGTTCGCCGTGACGGCGGCGGGTGTTCGCCCACTCGGTGCTCGCCGACTGTTCCGCGAGCGCCGCCTCCGAAGCGCGCTTGCGCCGCTGCTCGGCGTTCCGTTCGGCGGCGGCGAGGTCGTCCGCCGCGACGACGGCTTCCTTGCCCGCGGCTTCGGCGGCCGCTTCGAGCGCGGCCAGCACCGTCCGCCGCTCCTCGAGCGCCGCCGCCGCCCAGGCGGTCAGCCGCTGCCAGCCCGCCGGGACGTCGTCGCCGCCGATCGCCGGCGCGCCCAGCTCCACCAGCGGATCCCGCGCCGCGCGCAACGCCTCCCGCGCCGCCGCGAACGACTTTTCGACGACGTCGGCTTCGTTCTGCGCCGCCACGCGCTCGGCGCGCGCCGCCGCCAGTTCCTTGTCGGCGGCGTGCGCGACCTCGGCGACGCGGGCACGGCCGTCGATCGTCGCGGACAGCCACTCGCCCCGCGCGCGCACCGCCGCGACGAGGTCCGCGTAGTCCTGCTCGGAAAACGCGGCCTCGACCGGGCGCAGCAGCACCGGCGACTCCGGCGGGCCGTCGACACCCGCGAGCGCCACGCGCAGTTCTTCCGCCTGCGCGGCCGCGGACACGGCCGAGTCGGTGTCGCGGTCCACGGCCCGTTCCAGCTTGCGCAGCGCGGACTCGGCGGCGGCGCGGCCGGATTCGGCCCGCTCGAGGTGTTGCCTCGCCTCGGCCAGGTGGGCGTGGCCGCCGGCGTCGGGCAGCGTCGCCACTTCCTGCTCGCAGACCGGGCACGGGTGCCCGACGGCGAGCCCGGCACGCAGGCTCAGCGCCTGCCCGGCCCGTTCGGCTTCGGTCACCGCCGACTTCGCCGCGGTGACTTCGGTGTCGGCGTGGGCGAAGGCGGTTCGCGCCGCTTCGAGTTCCTTGCGGCGCGCGGCCTGCTCGGGCGCCGCCTTCCGCTGGGTTTCGCACACCGCGTAGAGCGTCCTGGCGTCGGAGCGGGCGGCGGCGAGCGGGGCGACGTCCGGCTGCGCGGCCAGCTCCGCGCGCGCTTCGGCGTCGGCGGTCTCGGCGCCCCGCAGCCGGGCCTCGGCGTCCGTCGTGCGCTTCGCCACCCGCGCCGCCTCTTTCGACAGGTCCCCGAGATCGGCCGGCGGCCGCAGCCCGGCCAGCCGATCGCGGTCCTGCCGGACGCGCGCCGCTTCGGCGGCCGCGTTCTCCGCGGCACGTGCGGTCGCGTCCCTGGCTTCCCGGGCCACGTCGACCGCGGACACGGCCTCGGTGACCGCCGCGGCGGCGGCCGCTTTCGCCTCCGACGCCGCGGTCGCCGTCTCTTCCCGGCGCGGGAGTGCCTGCTCGACCTCGGCGAGCTCGGTGCGGGCGGCCCGGATCCGTTCCAGCTCGCCGCGAGCCGGAGCGGCGGCGAGGGCGGCCCGCGCGGCTTCGTCCGCCGTTTCGGCCCGCTCCAGCCCGGATTGCGCCGTGGTGGCCGCCTCCACCGCGGCCTGGCGCCGGGTTTCGAGGTCTTCGACGCCGTCCGGACGTTCCAGCGCGTCGAGGACACCCAGCTCCCGCGTCAGCGACGCGACGAGCTGCCGCGCTTCGGCGTGGGCGCGGGTGGCGTCGGACAAACCCGGCAGGGCCGCGTTCACCCGTGCGTCGAGGTCCGCGAGCGCCGTCATCCGCGCGGAAAGCTCTTCGACGGCCTCCTCGGTCGCGTCGGCGTAGCTGCCGAGCTGTTCGGCGAGGACGGCGGCGCGCTGCTTCTGCTGTTCCGCCGTGACGCCGGCGCGGCGGCCGATCCGTTCGTAGACCTCCAGGCCCAGCAGCTTGATGAGGATCTTCTGCCGGTCGGCGGCCTTGGCGTGCAGGAACTCCGCGAAGTCGCCCTGGGGCAGCGCCACGCAGGTGCAGAAGTGCTTGAACGTCAACCCGAGCAGGCGCTCGATCGCCGGGGTGACCTCGGAGTCCGCGGCGATCGGGTCGGCGTCGTCCTCCGCACCGCCGAGCGCGGTGGGGTCGGCGAGCCGTTCCAGCCGGACGTTCTTGACGCTGACCGTGGGTTTCTTCCCGCCGCTGCGCCGGACTTCCCGCACGACGTGGTAGCGGACGCCGCCCGCGTCGAACACCAGCCGCACGGTGGCCCGGTTCACCGTCGGGGCGAGCGCGGGCGCGACGAGGCCTTCGTGGTCCCAGCGCGCGACGGAGCCGTAGAGGGCGAAGGTGAGCGCGTCGATCACGGTGCTCTTGCCGGCGCCGGTCGGCCCGACGAGCGCGAAGTAGTCGGTGTCCTCGAAGCTGACTTCGGTCTTGTCGCGGAACGACGCGAAGCCGGTCATCTCGAGCAGTACAGGCCGCATGTCACACCCCGCTCGTCTCTTCGTCGTGCAGCCGCGCGAAGAGCGACTGCACGCGTTTGTCCTCGACGGTGCGCTCCTCGCAGTAGGACGCGAACAGCTCCCCCGGCGAACGGTCCGCGATCGCGCGGTCGCCGCCCGCCGTCGTCACCGGGGCGGCGAACTCCGGGTCGATGCGGATCTCCAGGGCGTTGGGCAGGGCTTCCTGGATCTCTTCGCGCAGCCCGGCCCTGGTCGCTTCGCGGACGTAGACGCGAAGGTAGTCCTCGCCGAACTCCCCGGCCCGGCCGACGAGCTCCGCCACCGTGCCGTGCACGGTCCGCAGCCGCCGTCCCGCCGTCATCGGGATTTCGGTGATCTTCGCCGGCGTCGCAGGCGTGACCTCCACGGCCAGGACCACGCTCTTGTTGTCCTGCTCGCCGAAGTCCACGGCGAACGGCGAGCCGCTGTAGTGCACCGGGCAGGCGGCGGGCAGGGACTGGCGCCGGTGCAGGTGGCCGAGGGCGACGTAGTGCGGATCGGCGCCGAACGCCGTCGCGGGCACGTGGTACTCGAAGATGGACTGCGCCGCGCGCTCGCCGCCGCCCATCGTCCCGCCGGTCACCGTCAGGTGCGCCATGACGAGGTTCACCGCGCCGGCGGAGAAGCCGGACTTGAGGTGCTCCAGGATGTCGCGCACGCGCTGGTCGTACTCGCCGACGTTGTCCGCCGGGGTCCCGGCGAGCAGTTCGGCCGCGCGGACCGCGTAGCGCTGGGAAAGGAAAGGCAGCACGGCGACGTTGACGCGTTCGCCGGTCGACCGGGCGTCGAACGACACGACCCCGCCGTCCGCCACCGGCCGCGGGTTCCCGGTGAGGTGGATGCCCGCTTTCCGCAGGAGCGGCCGGTACGCCTCGAACGTCGCCGCGTGGTCGTGGTTCCCGGCGATCGCGAGGACCTCGGCGCCGGTGTCGCGCAACGCCATCAGCGCCTGGACCACGAGCTCCTGCGCGGCGGCCGACGGCGCCGACGTCTCGTAGAGGTCGCCCGCGACGAGGATCGCGTCGAAGGCCTCGTCCCGCGCGATCCGGACGATCTCGCCGAGCACGGCGCGCTGCTCGTCCAGGCGGTTGCGGCCCTTGAGCGTCTTGCCGACGTGCCAGTCGGAGGTGTGCAGGAACTTCACGCGGCGTCCTTCCGTTGCGAAGATCGGGAGCGGCTCAGAACGGCGGCGGGTCGTCGCCGAACGGGTCGCCGCTGCCCGTCGGCAAGCCCGCGAAGGGATCGGACTTCTTGGCCGCCGCCGAGGTCGTCGGCACCTTCCCGGCTTCGGAAAGCCGGGTGGCCCAGGCCGGGAACGGGAAGCCGACGGCGATCGGCACCGGGATCTCCGGCTGGCTCACGAACATCGTGCCGGGCGTGGCGAGCGTCGCGCGGACCCGCTGGCTGGCCGGGAGGAACCCGTACTCGGGGCGCGAGGCCTCCGCGGCGTCGAGGCGGCCGACGATCCGGACCGAGCTGTTGCTGACGATCCGGCGCTCGACCTCGCTGGCGGTCTGCTGCGCACCGATCAGGATGACGCCGAGGGACCGGCCGCGCTCGGCGATGTCCAGCAGCACCTCCTTGATGGGGCTGCTGCCTTCGCGCGGCGCGTACTTGTTCAGCTCGTCCAGCATGGTGAACAGGAGCCCGCCCGGGCCGGCGGCTTCCTTGCGCGCGGTCTCCGCGGCGAGCGTGACACCGACGACGAACCGCTGCGCGCGCTCGACGAGGTTGTGGATGTCCACGACGGTCACCTGCTGGTTCTCCGTCGACAGCTGACGCGCGGGGTGATCGGTGAGGTCGCCGCGGATCAGGCCGTTGAGCGCGCGCTGACTGGAGCGCAGGCGGCGGATGAACGCGTTGACCGTGCCGGCCCCGGTGACCGCGCCCGCCCAGCTCGCGCGGGTTTCCTCGTCGGTGACGCGCTCGCAGATGACGTCGATGAGTTCTGCGTAGGTGCGGCACAGCACGCCGTCGACGTTCGCGGCGCCGTCCTTGCCCGCGGGGGTGCTGTCGAGGCGCAGCCGGTTCGCGACCTGGTGGATGACCATCGTGTACTGGTTGCGCTCGTCCTCGGCGTCGGCGAAGACGTAGGGCAGCAGGTCCTTCGCGCAGAACTCCGCGATGGTCCACCAGAACGCCCCGACCCCCGTCGTGCGCCCGGTGACGTAAGGCTTCCCCGTGGTGTCCGACGGCGTCGGCGGCGCGTAGAAGCCGACGGACGCGAAGGGCTCCGCGGGCAGGCCGAGCTTGGCGTACTCGGCCTTGAGCTTCTCGTCGAGGTGGATGTTCGGGGTGTCGAGGAACAGCAGGTCCTCGCCCTTGACCGAGAACACGAGGGCCTTGGCGTTGTGGGCGTTCGGCAGGGCGCCGCCGCGGAAGATCGAGTGCAGCAGGAACAACGCGAACGACGTCTTCGTCGCGACGCCGGAGACGCCGCTGATGCTGACGTGCGCGCCCCGGGTGCCGTCGAGGAAGTCCATGTTCAGGAAGACGGGTTCGCCGTCCCGCCCCAGGCCGACCGCCACCTGGCGGGTCATGTTGTCGAAGTACAGCGCCTGCGCGCGATCCTCCCCCACGGCGCGCTGCACGACGGCCCCCGGCCGCGGCGGCACGTAGCACTCGGGCTCGACGCGGGTGGTCGCGATCTCGGCGATCTCCTGCACCTGCGCGGGCAGGACGCCGTCGGAGATCAGGAAGACGTCGCTGCCGAAGCTGGCGCCTTCGTGCCGCGCGCTCACCTGCGTCACGACGCCGAAGGACGTGACTTCGCCCAGGCCGGGGAGTTCCCGCCGGGTGACGACGACGTCGTCGAGCTGCAGATAAGCCTCGGGATCGATCGCCACGTGGAACTGCAGCGGCGTCGAGTCCTCGGTCCCGGCCACCCGGCCGACCACGGTCGTGAGTGTGTCCTGGTCCACGGTTCTCCCTGTCGCACCCGGCGCTTCCTCCGGCGGCAGACTAGCTCGCCGCACCGACAGTCCCGCGCCCAACACGGCGTTGCGGGCACCGGGTACCGGACACGGCACGTGCGGTCGCGGCTGGGCCGAACGAGTGAGTTCACCCTACGGGGAAGATCTTTTTCGCCTCACCGTAACTTCCGGCGCGGGCGCCACCGGTTGCGCCGCAACGGACCTCGCCGCACCCCGGAGAGGTCGCACCGGGCGGGCCGGGCGTTACTGCGTTGGCCCCACGGCGAAGTGGCTCCGCCGGCCCCTCGGGCACCCCGCGACGGCCCCGCCGGCGGGCCCGGGAACCGCCGCCGCCGCGCGGGATCGGGCCCGGAGTGGCACCGGACACACGCCGGAGGCCCCTCTCCCGGCGTGTCGCGGAAAAAAGCTCCCGAAGGGCCTCCAGTCCTATATGGACGACCACTGTGGACGGCTCCGCTATAGGGTTTTGCCTGCTCAGGGCCATGGTCGACGTTCGGTTCCCATTCCGGGGCACGTCTCACGAAGGCTCTTCGGGAGGCGGAACCAGCGCCCTCGCAAGGAAATATTTCGGTCCTCGGTTGGATTTTGTGCGGTATTGGTAATACCGTGTGCAGTGTCGGCCGAGATGGGCCGTGACTAGATGTTCCACTATGGAGGACTGGAATGACGAACAAGGCCCAGCTGATCGAGGCGCTGTCGGAGCGTCTGGGCGACAAGAAGGTGGCTTCGCAGGCCGTTGACGGTCTGGTGGACATCATCATCCGGACGGTCAACAAGGGCGAAAAGGTCAACATCACCGGCTTCGGTGTGTTCGAGAAGCGAGCCCGTGCCGCGCGCACCGCCCGCAACCCGCGCACCGGCGAAGCCGTGCGCGTGAAGAAGACCAACGTGCCCGCCTTCCGCGCCGGCACGACGTTCAAGGACGTCATCTCCGGCTCCAAGAAGCTCCCGAAGGCGACTCCGGTGAAGCGCGCCACCGCCGCCGGCACGACCACCCGTGCGACGACCGCCAAGGCCACCACCACGCGGGCCACCACCACGCGGGCCACCTCGACCCGGGCGGCCGCGGCCAAGCCGGCCACCGCTCGCGCGACGACCACGCGAACCCGCGCCGCCGCGGCGAAGCCGGCCGCGAAGGCCACCGCCACCAAGGCGGCCCCGAAGACCGCGGCCAAGGCTCCCGCCAAGGCCACCGCGGCCAAGGCCACCACCACGCGGGCGAAGGCCGCCGCCAAGCCGGCCGCCACGAAGACCGCCGCGGCGAAGAAGCCCGCCGCCGCCAAGGCTCCGGCCAAGCGCACGTCGGCTGCCAAGAAGAAGTAACCAGGGTTCATCCCGGAAGGGCCCCGCACCAGCCTGGTGCGGGGCCCTTCGGCGTTCCGGGGCCGGCGGGCGAACAGCGTTCACCGGCGGTCGCGCCGAAGTGCCTTACCCGGCTGGGGAACGCGGAACCGGTCCCGGCCACCTTCACCACACCGCGGCCGGGCCGGCGGAAGAATTCACGAAGACCGCCTCGCCGACAATCCCTGACCGGTCCCCGTCCTCTCGCGGGGCCGCGTCACCGGACCACCGGGCCGGGTGGGCTGAGCCGGGGCCCAGGAACGCCGTCACGCACCCGGACGGCGCCCGGACGTACTCGGGGCAGCCACGGCCGTCCGCGCCGCCCTCAGCCCCTCTCCGGGATTCGGGTTTCCGGAATTGCCGCGCCGGGGAAACGCACCCGGCCGTGACGGTTGCACTCCCTCCCCGACGGGTAGCCGGAACTCGAGAATTGCCCGAAGACCCGCGAGGAGTGGTGATGGCGGCGAACGAGAAGCAGGAAGACCCCGACGCGGAGCTCGCCCGCTCACGGCAGCACATCGAAGAGGCCAAGGAGGCCGCCGCGAAGGCGGACCTCGCGGACCCCGCCGAAGGAGCGGCCGACGAGGCCCTGGAGACGGACCCGCCGTACCACCAGGGCGAGCAGGGCTCGACGCCGTCCGGAACGTAGGCCGGGAAAGGCGGAAACACCGCGCCGGACCGCCCCGGCGGAACCGGCGCGGCGCGTCCTATCGGGACTCCGGAATCGCGGGAAGCCCCCGGGGAAATTGCCGTACCGATCCCCGGGTGGATACACTCCACCCAAGAACGTCGGCCATTGTGCATCTTGTCACACGTCACGTTCCCCGGACGCACATCCAGCTTGAGGAGCATTCCCGTGGCCCAGAAAGTCCTCGTCGAGATCCTGGACGACATCGACGGCTCCACCGCCGCTCAGACCGTTCAGTTCGGGCTCGACGGTGTCACCTACGAAATCGACCTTTCGGACGACAACGCCTCCGCGCTGCGCGACGAGCTCGCCCGCTACATCGCGGCCGGCCGGCGCATCGGTGGCCGCAAGGTGCGGGTCGCGACGGGCCAGTCGACCACGACGAGCACGACCGACCGCGAGCGCAACCAGCAGATCCGCGCCTGGGCGAACGCGAACGGCTACGAGGTCTCCGAGCGCGGGCGCCTTTCGTCCGAGGTGATCGCGGCCTTCGAGCAGGCCCAGGTGGCCGAGACCGAAGCTCCGGCGGCGGCGCCGCGCAAGCGCGCCCCGCGCAAGAAGGTCGCCGCCGCCCGGAAGTGACGGCGGTGGCCGGCAGATCACTGGGGAGAGATCGAGGCGCCCGGCCCGCCGGCGGCGAGGACGGTTCGTCCTCGCCGCCGACGGAGACCGTTTCCGCCCGGTCACGCGGGTCGCTGACCCGCCGTTCGTGAATCACCGGGGTGCGTGTCGAACCCCATCGGGCAATGCGCCCGGTTCCCGCTCACGCGAAGCCGACCAGCCACTTCTGCGCGTCGGTCGTGTTGCACTGCCACAGCTGCACCTCGATCCCGGACGCGGTGTTCAACCCACCGGGCGATCCGCCCGGTTCCCGCTCACGCGAAACCGACCAGCCACTTCTGCGCATCGGTCGTGTTGCACTGCCACAGCTGCATGGCCAGCCCCGGAATCGCCTGGTTCCCCGGCACGTCGATGCAGAAGCCGGTGTCCCGGAACCCCACTCTCGACATCAGCGTCACGAGGTCGGGCAGCCCCCTGCTGCTCTTCCACTGGTCGTTGCTGATCGCCGCGCACTGGTTCTGCAGGAGGCGCGCACCGTTGAAGGCGCCGTCGAAGGCGTCGAAGCACAGGTGGCTCGCCTCGTTGGCGAACTGCCACCGGCTGGTTCCCCCGAACCCCTGCGGGAACCAGCGCTGCACGGCACTCCCGGTGCACGGCACCTGCACGATCGGCGCGAACAGCTCGAGCGACCCGCCCTCGGGCTGCAGGCAGAAGCCGTTGCCGGCGTTCCTGATCGGGTGCGGCTCGGCGGCGTGCGCGACGCCCGCACCCGCCACGCTCATCCCGGCGGCCAGCAGGCCCGCCGAAATCGCCGCGATGACCTTGCTGCGAATCCTCATGTCTCTCCCTCTTTCCGGTTGGCACCAGATCGAGGCGGCGGCCCCGCCCGCCGGCCTCGGAGGCATCCTCCGGCCGCCCGTCGACAATCGTTCGACAACCGGTCGACACCGGATCCGGCCCAGGCGCGGACAGTTCGGAGGTGGCCACGCGGAGCGCGACTGCTCGCAGCGAGTCGTTCGCGGCCCGGTGAGGACGTCGCCCGAGCTGCGCCGGCGTTCCCGGGCCCGGGAACGCCGGAGGGCCCCCGACGGCCCGGTGGGGGGGCGCGGCGGGTGGTGTTGTGCTTTGTTTTGTTGTCGGGAGTGG